>CAZDFF010000049.1:0-16558 GCA_964504425.1 uncultured Hyphomicrobiales bacterium | reverse complement strand
GCTGCCGCATCTCGTTCTCGGGCTACGGCGAGCCGTTGCTGCACAAGGGCTTCGCCGACATCGTGCGGACCGTGCGCGCCAAGCTTCCGGACACGACGATCGAGACCAACACCAACGGCGACCGGTTGACGGCGGCGAAGATCCGCGAACTGTTCGATGCCGGGCTGACCTATCTTTACGTCAACCTGTACGACGGGCCGGAGCAGCGGATGCATTTCGAGGCCATGTTCGCCGAGGCCGGAGCCAAGGACGGCGCCTGGAAGCTGCGGCCGCACTGGGTCGGCGCCGGGGACGATTTCGGCCTGACGCTGAACAACCGGTCCGGCACGGTGAACGCGCCGGAAGCCGCCATCGGCCCGGTGCCGGAACCGCTGGCGATCCGCTGCCATTATCCGTTCTACAAGATGCTGGTCGACTGGAACGGCGACGTGCTGTTCTGTTCCAACGACTGGAGCCGCGAAATCATCGTCGGTAACCTGCGCCAGAAGCGGCTCGACGCGATCTGGCTCGACCCGCGTATGGCGACGATCCGCCGCCGCCTGATGCACGGCGACCGCGGATTCAGCCCGTGCGACAAATGCAGCGTCAATGGGACCTTGTCCGGAGGCCCGTCGTTCAGGATATTGATCGACCATTACCTGAAAACCGGCGAGATCGCGGAACGCGACCTGCCGGCCGATTTGAAACCGGTTCCGCACGATTTGCCCGAGACCCACGAGGAGAAACCATGACCACGCCCTGCATCGTCACCGTCGCCATCACCGGCTCGATCCCGATGAAGAAGGACACGCCCGCGATCCCGGTGACGCCGGACGAGCAGATCGAATCGACCCACGAGGCGTTCGAGGCCGGCGCCGCCCTGGTTCACGTCCACGTCCGCAACGAGGACCAGACCCCGGGCTCCGACCCGGCCAAGTTCGCGATCGTCCAGGAAGGTATCCGCAAGCATTGCCCCGGCATGATCGTGCAGTTTTCGACCGGCGGCCGCGGCCGCGACCAGAACCAGCGCGGCGCCATGCTGCACCTCAAGCCCGACATGGCCTCGCTGGCAACCGGCTCGGTCAACTTCCCCAAAGGCATCTACGAGAACCCGCCGGACTTCGTCGAAGGCCTTGCCAAGACCATGCTGGACAACGACATCAAGCCGGAATGCGAGATCTTCGACCTCGCCATGCTCTACAACGCCGCCAACCTGGTGGCGAAGGGGCTGCTGAAGGCGCCGCCGCACGTGCAGTTCGTATTGGGCGTGCCGAACGCCATGCCAGCCCGGCGCTCGATCCTCGAATTCCTCATCAAGGAACTGAACGACGTGCTGCCGACCGCGACCTGGACCGCCGCCGGCATCGCGCGGCATCAGTTCGAAGTCGCGCAATGGGCCATGGAACTCGGCGGCCATTGCCGCACCGGGCTCGAGGACAACATCCGCTTCGACAAGGACCGGCTGGCGAACAGCAACGCCGAACTGGTCGGCAAGGCGGTCGAGGCCTGCGCACGGTTCGGCCGCCGCCCGGCGACCGTGGCCGAGGCCCGGCAATTGCTTGGCCTGCGTGCGGCGTAGCCGCCCCTTCGCCCGGACAGGACGACCGAAACGGCGCGAAACGGTTTTGCCGAGTTCCAATGCGTTTCGAGCATGTTTCGCGCATGATTCAATGCGGTTTTGCACGGCTTTTTCGGCCTAAGCCCTTGTAATATCTCGATGTCGGCGAAAAATTCTTCGCCCTTGTCATCCTTTATCGTCTTTTATCGTCAAATATCGGCTTTTTAGGCTCTCCGTATCGGCATTTTCGGCCCCGTAAGGTCGGCACGTGACGAAATGCTTTGCCTGCCGATCCCATTATATTGTTTTTAATCCTATAATAGAAATCGATGAAAGTCAATCGACTGTTCGCCGGCGCAATCCGGCGTGCGAATCCGTGCAAATGCGAAAATGACCGAATTGAGGGCCATTTCTCGCAAAAGCCGACCAATTCTAAGTCATTTTCATCGATTTTCCCGCTTTCGCCCCGCCGGGACCACGGTTAAGCGCCTGATTCCGGCCGGCATGCCCCCGCATGCAGGGGAAAATCGCCGCTTTCCTGCCGTTTCGGGAGGGGGATTTGAGCGCTGTTTTCGCAGTATTTTGCGTTATTTTTGCAAATTCGCACCGGCCGGTGCGCTAAAGAATGAAAATATACGACTTAAGATTAATAGCGATCTGCAGCCGGAATTTTCTCCGCCGTAAATTCGCCGCGATCCTATCCTCCCATGGCGTTATTGGCCGCCTCGACCGAGGCGGCATTTTCACGGAGGAGACCCCATGTCCAAGCGTTCCAATCTTCTGACCGCGCTCTCGTTCGCGGTCGCCGCCGCCATCTTCGTCGCGGCGCCCGGCGCGGCCTTTGCCCAGGCCCCAGCCCCGGCGACCCCCGCGACCCCGGCCACGCCCGCCAAGCCGCAGCCGAAGGTCATGCCGAAAAAGGCCGGCGACATTACCCCGGCCGAACGCAAGAAGTGCCAGGACCAGCACACCGCCTGCATGAAGGCGGCGGCGAAGAGCCCGGACATGACGAAGAAACCGGCCGACAAGAAAGACATGAAGAAGGGCGGCATCACGCCCGCCGAAAAGGCCAAGTGCGATCAACGCATGCAGGCGTGCCTGAAGGCCGCAGCGGCGCCCGATAAGCCGAAAACGAAGTAACCGAACGCCGGGCCGGGAGGCGCGGCCGTTTCGCCGTCGCCTCCCGATCCCATCGGCCGAACCCCGAGGACCATGCGCATCACCGCTCCCATCGCCGCCGTCCTGATCGCTGTCGCGGCGCTGCTTGTTCCCGCCGCCGTGACTGCGCAGCAAACTTCACCCGGTGCCCAGCGACCCGCCGGCCAGGGAACCGACCCGGTGACGCCGAGCGAACAACGGCTGTGCGATATTAAATACCTGTCGTGCCTGGACCGGGCGCGCTACGAGCGCAATCCCGGCGAAACGAAACAGGACATTTCGTCGTTCGAACGCAGCAAGTGCGAACGCGACAAGCGCTGGTGCCTGAAGCAGGCGACCTTCCCACCGCAACCGAAAGCAAAACCGAAAACCGCGCCGAAGCCGGAATAGATCGCTTTAGTCGCGGTTGGATTGTTTCGAAGGTGCGGCCACTGTCCCACTTCGTCATGGCCGGGCCGACGCGTCAGCGGCGAGACCCGGCGATCCACGACTTCCTTGAAAAGACATAGATGGCCGGGACTCGCGCCTTCAGCGCGGCCCGGCCATGACGGTTGGGGTGAATGTCCGGGTCCCTACTCCGGCACGCCCGCGTGGGAATAGAAATGCCATAGCATCCGCGCCGCCGCCGAGCGGTGCGGGCGCCAGATGCGCGCGATCTTCTCGGCGCGCTTTTCCGACGGATGGGCGCGGAGCCGCTTCAGGCGCTTCATCGACTCGCGGATGGCGAGATCGCCGACCGGAAACACATCCGGCCTTTTCAGCGCGAACAGCAGGTATATCTCGGCGCTCCAGCGGCCGATGCCCTTGGCCTGGCACAGGTGCGAAATCGCCGCCGCGTCGTCCAGGCGCGACAGCTTCTTGAGGTCGAGACGCCCTTCCAGAAGATCGGCGGCGAGCGCACGGCCGTAGGCGATCTTGGCCCGCGACAGCCCGACCGCGCGCAGCGTGTCGTCGTCGATTTGCAGGAACCGTTCGGGTTCCAGCGGCGCGACCGTTTCCTGCAACCGGGCGACGATGGCGCGCGCCGCGCCCGCCGAAACCTGCTGCGCGGTCACGATCCGCATCAGGCCGGGGAAACCCTTCTGGTGCGCCCGGACGTGCGGCAGCCCGCAGATTTCGTAGGCCCGCGCCATGTCGGGATCGAGCGCGGCCAGCGCCTCGATCGCCGGGCGCAGGGCTTCGTCGGGTTTCGGCTTGTTCCACATCGCGTCGGATCATAGCGACGGCGGCGCCCCGGATTAAATGTTTGTTAGATTGGCGATCGCGCGGCAGCCGGCCACCGCAGCGATAGGTTTCCCGACTCCGCCATAGGTTGGGCTTCCGCGCCGTGGACACGCATCCTCGCGCTAGGGGGCGGGTCCGATTCGCGGGACGGGGTTCCTTTTGCCCGAATCTTCGTTTTCGCCGCTAATCCGCAACAGACGATGGCCACGGAGCAAGCCCCGATGCTGGTTTTCAAAGAAGCTCGCGAGACGACGGCTCGCCTATCGGCATCGGCGTTTGCGTTCCTTTCCGCGCTTTTGCTTTTCTCTTCTGTTTCCGAAGCTGCCGGTCCCGCGCCGCTCGCGACCGACGGCGCCGCCTCGGAACGGCCTTGGGCCCGCTACGGCGACTGGCCGAAGGCGCAATGGAACAAGTTCAACACGCTGGCGACCGACGCCTCGCCCAAGCCGCCCGAGCCCGGCGCGGCGCGGAAGCTGGACGCGCCGATCGTCGGCGATCCGGCGAAGGGCAAGACCCTGGCGTTCGACCGGCGGCGCGGCGGCAGCTGTCTCGCCTGCCACGTGATGGGACCCGGGACCGCCGAGCTGCCGGGCAACGTCGGGCCCGACCTTTCCCAAATCGGTTCCGTCGGCCACCCGGACGAATACCTGTTCAACGTCGTCTACGACCCGCGCGTCTACATCGCCGACACGACGATGCCGCCGTGGGGCGCGCACGGCCTGTTCAACGACGCCGAGATCAAGGACATCGTCGCCTTCCTGAAATCGCTGAAAACGCCCGCCGCGTTCAAGGACCCCATCGACGACCCGGCGAAGCGGCCGCTGCCGAAGGAAACCCGCGACAACCTGGACCCGTTCGTCAACGACGCCGTCGCCGCGCTGGAGCGAGGCAAGGACCTGTTCGCCAAGGCGGGCAAGACCGGCAAGGCTTGCGCATCGTGCCACCGAAAGCCCGAAGCCGCGTTCAAGACCTGGGCAGCGAAGATGCCCAAGTACGAACCGCGCATGAAGAAGGTCCTGGGCGTCGAGGAATTCGTCTATCGCCACGCGCTTGCGACGACGGGCGAGCCGTACCCGATGCAGAGCGCGGGCAACACGGAACTCGCGATCTACCTGCGCAATCTGGCGAACGGCCAGCCGATCGACGTGGACGTGACGAGCCCGGGCGCCAAGGAAGTCTACGAAAAGGGCAAAGCGCTGAGCCTGAAGAAGATCGGGCAACTGAACTTCGCCTGCATCGACTGCCACACCCCGGACAAGGGCGCGAACAAGTGGATCCGCGGCCAGTACCTGACGGAAAGCCGCGGCCAGATCCCGCACTTCCCGACCTGGCGCACCAGCCGCAGCGAAATCTGGGACATCCGCAAGCGGTTGCAGTGGTGCGGCGTCGCCATCCGCGCCGACGACCTGCCGCCGGATGCGCCCGAATACGACGCGCTGGAACTTTACCTGGGCGAGATCAACAAGGGGCTGAAGCTGTCGGTGCCGGGCATCCGGCACTGAGGGACATCAAGTGCCAGCGAACGCCGCCTCTATAGCCTCGGCGTCGAGGCCGTAGGCGCGATAGAGGTCCGGGATTGTGCCGCATTGGCCGAAGGCGTCGACGCCCAAGGGAATCGTCGCCTGGCCCTTGACCCCGCCCAGCCAGGCGAGCGCGCCCGGGTGGCCGTCGATGACGGTGACGAGGCGCGCGCCCGGCGCGAGATCGCCGAGCAGTCTGGCGACGTGGGACTTCGCGCCGTCCTTGCGCCAGCCCGCGAACAGGCGCCCCGGCGAGGTCACCGCCAGCAGCCCGACGCCCGGATGCTTTTCCGCGATGCACGCGTGCGCGGCCATCGCTTCCGGCGCCACGGCGCCGGCATACACGACGGCACCCGACATGCCGCCCTTTTTCGCCTTGCCGGGCTTCGCCGCCCAGTAGGCGCCGTCGATGACGTCGCGGCGCAGATCGCCGTCCATCGCCCGCTTCGGCTGGTCGAGTTGCTTCGTCGACAGGCGCAGATAGACCGAGCCGCCGTCGTTGGCCTGCATATGCGTGAATCCCCAGCGCATGATCGCCGCCAATTCGTCGGCGAACGCGGGTTCGAAATAGGACAGCCCCGGCTGGCCGATGCCGATCATCGGCGTCGAGACCGATTGATGCGCGCCGCCTTCCGGCGCCAGGGACACGCCCGCGGGCGTCGCGACCAGCATGAAACGGGCGTCCTGATAGCAAGCGTAGTTCAACGCATCGAGCCCGCGCGCGACGAACGGATCGTAGAGCGTGCCGATCGGCAGCAGCCGTTCGCCGAACAGTTCGTGCGACAGGCCGAACGCGGCCAGCGCCAGGAACAGGCTGTTCTCGGCGATGCCGAGTTCGACGTGCTGGCCGTTGGCGCCCGCGTCCCATTTCTGGTGCGAGGCGACCTTGCGCATATGAAAGACGTCGTCCTGGCGGTCCCCCGCGAACAGGCCGCGCCGGTTGACCCAGGCGCCGAGATTGGTCGACACCGTCACGTCCGGCGACATGGTGACGATGCGGCGCGCCAGGTCGTCGTCGCCGCGCGCGATCTCGTTCAAAACCCGGCCGAAGGATTCCTGGGTCGAGGCCTTGGCGGCCTCGGGCAAGGCCAGACGGTCCGGGATCGCCACGACGGGGGCCGCATGGCGGCGCGTGCCCTCGGCGTTGAACGGCACGGCGGCGAGAAAACGGTCGATCGCATCTTTATCGATGCCAAGCCCGGCATGCGGGTCCCATTCCTCGCCTTCCTTTATGCCCAGATCGGCGCGGAAGCCCTGCATCTGCTCGGGCGTCAGGATGCCGGCGTGGTTGTCCTTGTGGCCGGCCAGCGGCAGGCCGTGGCCCTTGATGGTGTAGGCGATGAAGCAGGTCGAGGCCGCGTCGTCGGCCGCGGCGAAGGCTTCGAGAATGGTTTCCAAGCAATGGCCGCCGAGGTTGCCCATCAGGTCGCCGAGCGCCGCGTCGTCGAAGGATTCGATCAGCGACAGCGCGTCCGCGTCGCCCGCCAGATCGGCGTTCAACTGCGCCCGCCACGCCGCGCCGCCCTGGAAGGTGAGTGCCGAATAGAGCGCGTTCGGGCAGGCGTCGATCCACTTCTTCAGCGGCTTGCCGCCGGGACGCTTGAAGGCGTCGCGCATCAGGCGGCCGTATTTCAGCGTGATCACGTTCCAGCCGGTGGCGCGGAAGGTGCGGTCGATCCAGCGGAACATGCGGTCCGACACGACGCCGTCGAGGCTCTGGCGGTTGTAGTCGACGATCCACCAGCAGTTGCCGATGGCGTGCTTCCAGCCTTCCATCAGGGCTTCGTAGATGTTGCCCTCGTCCAATTCGGCGTCGCCGACGACGGCGACCATTCGGCCTTTTTCCGTCGGCTTGTCGAAATGCCGGTGCGTGTAGTCCTGCGCCAGCGAGGCGAACACGGTCATGCCCGGCCCGAGCCCGACCGACCCCGTGGAAATATCGACATCGTCGGTGTCCTTGGTGCGGGATGGATAGCTTTGCGCGCCGCCGAAGGCGCGGAAGTTTTCGAGTTTCTCCCGCGTCTGGTTGCCGAGCAGGTACTGGATCGCGTGAAACACCGGGCTGGCGTGCGGCTTGACCGCGACCCGGTCCCGCGACCGAAGCGTGTGGAAATAAAGCGCCGTCATCAGCGCCGCGACCGAGGCGCAGCTCGCCTGATGGCCGCCTACTTTCAGGCCGTCCGGGTGCGGGCGGTTGTGGTTGGCGTTGTGGATCGTCCAGGTCGACAGCCACAGCACCTTCTTTTGCAGCTCGCGCAGGATGTCGACGGTTGCGGCGGACGGCGTCGTGGATTGATCGAGCGGGGCCATCGGAAATTCCTCGCTGAGGGGACTGTCCCGGATCATAGGCGGAAGGCCCGCGGCAGGTCATTGCGAAGGCGCTGGTTGAAACGGGGGTTTCAGCAATATAATTCCGAAAAATACGACTACTAGGGGGAAAAATGCCGAAAATAGAACTCGATGCGATCGATAAACGCATTTTGATGGCCCTTCAGGGCAACGCGCGGATTCGCAACGTGGACCTGGCCGAGGCCGTCGGCCTGTCGCCGTCGCCCTGCCTGCGGCGGGTCCAGGCATTGGAGGAAACGGGCGTCATCAAGGGCTACGTGGCGCTGGTCGACCACAACGCGGTCGAGTTACCAGTGAGCGTGTTCGTCAGCGTGTCGCTGGAAAAGCAGATCGAGCCGGTGCTGGAAGTGTTCGAAGACGCGATCCGCCGCCGCCCCGAGGTCATGGAATGCTACCTGATGACCGGCGACAGCGACTACCTGCTGCGCGTGGTGACCGCCGACCTGGCCGCCTACGAACGCTTCCTGGTCGATCACTTGACGCGAGTGCCGGGCGTCGCCAGCATCAAGTCGAGCTTCGCCCTGAAACAGGTGGCGTATCGCACCGCGCTGCCGCTGCCGACGGAAGAAGGCCGATCCCGATGACCGCGCCGCGCCGAATCCTCGCCGCCTTGGTTCTCGTCCTCGCCGCCGCGTGGACGCCGCCGGCCTTGGCCGAACCGTTCATCGCCGTGATGCGGCACGCGCTGGCGCCCGGATTCGGCGACCCGCCGGGGTTCAAGGTCGAGGACTGTTCGACCCAGCGCAACCTGAACGACGTCGGCCGGCGCCAATCGGAAGCGACCGGCAAGGCGATTCGCGCGCGCGGCATCGCCAAGGCCAAAGTGATCTCGAGCCAATGGTGCCGCTGCCAGGAGACCGCCCGGCTGCTCGGCCTCGGCCCGGTCGAAACCATGCCGGCGCTGAATTCGCTGCACGGCCGGCCCGAAAACCGGGCCGCGCAAATGGCGGCGCTGACCGCGTTCCTCAAGGATCTCGCCGCCAAGCCGGACGCCGGGCCGCACGTGCTGGTGACGCACCACACCGTGATCCTGGACCTGACCGGTCGGGGACCCGCCTCGGGCGAGGTTTTCCTCCTGAAACTGGACCCGATGGGGAAACCGACGATCGTCGGCAATATTCTTACAAAAGACTGACAAAACACGAGAATTCGCGCCCCCGCCGGCCGTTCCGATTGGCGCCCGGCGGGAAAATTGTTACAGTTGGCGATTCTCGAACGGCGCGGACGGGGGATCGCCTGATGTTCTTCGGCAAAAGCAAGGCCCGAAGGAACCCGAACGAATACAAGGTCATCCTGAAACGGAACAAGCTGCTCGGCGAGTGGGCCGGCGCGGCCTTGGGATTCGAGGGCGACGATTTCCGGGCCTTCGTCGAGGAAGTCATCCAGGAAGATTTCATGGAACCGGGCGACGAGGACGTCGTGCGGTTCCTGACCCGTCGATTCAAAAGGCACGGCATCGCCATCGGCGAGGCCGACATCCGCAAGCGGATCGCCGCCTGCTACGACGAAGCCGCCCGCGATCAAGCTTAACGGCGCCGCTCTCGTTTTTCCCCTGGACTTCGAACCCGCCGTCGCGCCGAATGAAGGCGCGCGCAACGCGGCGCGTGTCCGGTCCCCGCCCCGCCATGAACCCGCCCGAAACGCCATCGCCGTCCGCCGACCCGGCCGCATCCACCCCGACATCCAATCCGACCCCCAATCCAACTTGGGGCATCCTGTGGATGCTGCTGACCATGTTCGGCTTCGTCAGCATGGACGCGATGGCCAAGCACCTGTCCCAGGATTATTCCACGGTGCAGATCGTGTGGGCGCGCTTCACCTTCCACGCGGTGTTCCTGGCCGCCTGGCTGGGCGCGCGCTTCTGGCACCAACTGAAAACCCATCGGATCGGGTTGCAGCTCGGCCGCTCGCTGGTGCTGATGACCACGACCGCGACTTATTTCGGCGCGCTCGCGTTCATCCCGCTGGCCGACGCCAGCGCCATCATGATGCTGTCGCCGATCATCGTGACGGCGCTGTCGGCGCCGCTGCTGGGCGAGCAGGTCGGCCCCCGGCGTTGGGCCGGCGTCTGCGTCGGCTGCGTGGGCGCGCTGCTGATCGTGCGGCCGGGCGGCGATCTGATGCACTGGGCGGCGCTGCTGGCACTGACCGGGGCGATGTCGAACGCGCTCTACAACCTCATGACCAAGGTCCTGACCCGTACCGAGCCGCTGATGACGACGCTGGTCTACAGCGCCACCGTCGGCGCGGCGGCAAGCGCGCTGGCCGTGCCGTTCTTCTGGACCACGCCCGACCTCATGGGCTGGATCAAGCTGGCGGGCCTCGGCGTCATGGGCGGCGTCTCGCACTACTGCCTGATCGCCGCCTTCACTCACGCGCCGGCGGCGACGGTGGCGCCGTTCCTCTACACCAACCTGATCTGGGCGGGGCTGTACGGCTATTTCCTGTTCGACCACCTGCCCGACCGCTGGACCGTGATCGGCGCGGCGGGCATCGTCGGCGCCGGGCTCTACATCTTCCACCGCGAACGGCGAGTGAAGGGGAGTTAGGACGCGGTCTGCTCGCGGGTTTTAAGGAAGCGCACCTTGGGTGCGGTTTCGATCGCGCGGTCCAGGTGCCAGGCATTGCGCGCCAGGAACACCGGTTCGCCGTCGTAGTCGACGGCCATGCTGGCGCGGTTGGACGCGGTGAATTTCTCGAGCTCGGCCTTGCTGTCGGCGGCGAGCCAGCGCGCGGTGATCAATTCGGTCGGCTCGAAGCGCACGGGCACGTCGTATTCGGTGCGGATGCGATCGGCCAACACCTCGAACTGCAACGGGCCGACCACGCCGACGATCCAGTCCGCGCCCATCGTCGGCTTGAACACGCGGGCCACGCCCTCCTCGGCCAATTGCATCAAGGCGCGGCCGAGGTGCTTGGCGCGCAGCGGATCCTCGGGCCGGGCCTTCTGCAGAAATTCCGGCGCGAAGCTGGGAATGCCGGTGAAATTCAGCGTTTCCCCCTCGGTCAGCGCGTCGCCGATCCGAAGATTGCCGTGGTTCGGAATGCCGACGATGTCGCCGGGCCAGGCGTCCTCGACCACCTCGCGATCCCGGGCCAGGAACATCAGCGGATTGTGCACGGTCAGCGGCTTGCCGGAACGGACGTGGTGCAGCTTCATGGCGCGGCGGAAGCGCCCGGAACACAGCCGCACGAAGGCGACCCGGTCGCGGTGCTTCGGGTCCATGTTGGCCTGGATCTTGAACACGAACCCGGTCGTCTTCGGTTCGGTCGGGACGACGATGCGTTCGCGGGCCTTCTGCGGGCGCGGCGGCGGCGCCAGGCGGGCGATGCCTTCGAGCAGCTCGCGGACGCCAAAATTGTTGATGGCGCTGCCGAAGTAGGCCGGCGTCATGTGCCCTTCCAGGTACGATTGCACGGCGAACGGCTTGCACAGGCCGCGCGCCATCTCGACGCTTTCCCGCAGCTTGGCGACCGCGTGATCGGGCAGCAACCGGTCCAGCTTAGGGTCTTCCAGGCCCTCGCAGGTCTCGCCCACGTCGGGCAGGCCGCTGCGGCTTTTTTCGATCAGCACCAGGCGGTCCCGGAACAGGTCGTAGCAGCCGAGGAACTCGCGGCCCATGCCGATCGGCCAGCTGGCCGGGGTGACGTCGAGCGCCAGCGTCCGCTCGACCTCGTCCAGCAGGTCGAACGGATCGCGGCCTTCGCGGTCCATCTTGTTGATGAACGTCACGATCGGCACGTCGCGCAGCCGGCAGACCTCGAACAGCTTGCGGGTCTGGGTCTCGATGCCCTTGGCGGCGTCGATCACCATGACCGCGGAATCGACCGCGGTCAGGGTGCGGTACGTGTCCTCGCTGAAATCCTCGTGGCCGGGCGTGTCGAGCAGGTTGAAGGTGCAGCCGGCGTAATCGAAGGTCATCACCGAGGATGCGACCGAGATGCCGCGTTCGCGTTCCACCTTCATCCAGTCCGAGCGCGCGCGGCGCTGTTCGCCCCGGGCCTTGACCGCGCCCGCCGCCTGGATGGCGCCGCCGAACAGCAGCAGCTTTTCGGTCAGCGTCGTCTTGCCCGCGTCCGGGTGCGAAATGATGGCGAAGGTGCGCCGGCGGGCGACCTGGGTTTCGAGTTCCGACATCGCGGGCGCGTTGTAGCCTCCGGCGGCCAGGAAAGACCAGCGATTTATTGCCATTCCGGTGGCGCAACGAAACCTTCCGGCACCGCACGGCGGGCGCGAAATCGCTGTTGCCAACCCGCGAGGTCACGTCTAGGGTCCGAACCGATAAGGGCGCAAAAACGCCGTTTATCGTCGGGGAAATCCGGGGGGAATCGGAGACAGTCATGGCTGCGAGGAAGAAAGCTTCGCCGAAAAAGGCGAGCGGCAAAAAGAGCGCGAAAAAGACGGTGAAAAAGGCCGGCAAGAAAGCGGGCAAAAAGAAAGTGCCCGCCAAGAAGGCCGCGCCGAAGAAAGCGGCCAAAAAGACAGCAGCGAAGAAGAAAGCGGCACCGAAAAAGGCCGCCCCGAAAAAGACGGCGAAAAAGAAAAAGGCCCCCATGACGGCCGCCCAAACGGCCAAGCGCGCCGCCGACAAGCGCAAGCGCGAGGCACGCCGCAGGCTGGCCGATCGGCGCCGGAGCGACGACCGGCGCAAGTTGAATCGCGGCCGGCGCGGCGAAGGCGAGCGGCGGACCGCCGCCAGCGCCATGGCCTTCCAGGGCGTGCGCACCGGCAAGCAACGCCGTGACAAGCCCGACCGGCGCAAGACCGACCGGCGCGCCGAAAACCGGCGCGATCGGACCGACCGGCGGACGTAAGCGATCGAATTCGAATACGGAAAGCCTGGTGGCGCTACTTTACGTGGCGCCACCAGAAATTCTTGTTGATCGAAAAGACCGGCTGGTAGTGGCGGATTTGTCCGGCCTCGACCACCTGCTGGATTTGGTTGTCGAGCACCCAGGTCTTGCCGTCGACGAACACCACCAGAATGGCGTGGCCGACCTTCAGGTTCAAATCCTTGACGGCGACGACGCGCATTTCCGCGTCGCGGAAGCCGAGCAGACCGAGCGCGACGAACTTGGCGATGGCGTAATCCTCGCAATCCCCGAACCGGGCCATGAACTCGCCGGGCGAGGCCCAATAATCCTTCTGCCCCCAATTATCCTGATCGGTGATGTACTTCGCCTTGTTGAGCAGCCCGTTCACGGCCTTGACCTGGCTGAGCTTGTCCTTGCCCTTGAGGCCGTTGAGGAACTGGACCAGCTTGGCGTAATTGCAGGCGTTCAGCTGCTTCGCCTCGCACGCCCCTTCCAGCTTCTGTGCGCTCTCGGCGGTATACTTCTGCATGGCGCCGTTCCAATGCTTGAACGGCGCCATGTTCGAGGACCGAAGTTCACGCGTGCCGAAGAAGCTCGGTTGAAATTCGGCCTGGGCCGCCGCCTCGGTGGCCCAAAAAACGAACGCGAGAAGCAGGAAAAAAACGCGGAAAGCGGACCTCGAAAACGCCACGGATGTGTCCATCCCTACGCCGGTGAACGCCGCGAGAACGCCCGCAGCTCGCGGCGGCGGTGTTCGTGCCGGCGCGAATCGTCGCGTATTGTGGGCATGGTATACTCGCGCGGCAAGGCCGACGTGACCCACCGACGGGCGGGCATGGCACTCTCCGATCGCCCCGCCGAGCCGGGCGCCCGCCCGCCGCGGGAGCTGGGCCAACCCCTTGGCGCGGGAAGGATTTTGCCGCCGGCGACGACCCTTTTCGAGCGCTTCGGCACACATCGGCCACGGTCCGTCCGTCCCCGCCGGCGGCCCGGGAACATTCCCGCTTGCGTCCCGACGACGATCCCGTAAGAATTTGGAAAAGCGAGCCTTTTGGCGAAGGATGGGGGCATGGAGACGTCGGCGGAGCCGGCCGAGCCGAAACAAGAAAAGGTCAAGCGCAAGGTGAACAAGACGGTCGTTATCATCGCCGCCGTCATGGCGGTGGTGGTGGGGGTGGCCGTGTTCTTGGCTTTCTATTTCGTCGGCCAGGAGAAACAGCGCGCGCTGCAGGAATGGCAGGTGCGTCTTTCGATCGTCGCCGACAGCCGCGCCGCCGCCGTCAACGAGTGGGTGGCGCAGAACTTCGCCAACCTGCGCGAGTTGTCGGAAAACGCCTCGCTGCAGCTTTACATGACGGAAGCCGCCGGCGCCAAGACGGCCGAGGCCCAGGCCGCCGTCGGCGCGCAGCAGCAATTCCTGAGAAACCTTCTGATCGCGACCGCCGAACGCACCGGGTTCAAGGCGCCGCCGCCGGTCGGCGAGGTCGCCGCCAATGTCGAGCGCGTCGGCGTCGCGGGCCTGGGCCTGATCGACGCCAACGGCACCGCCATATCCTCGACGCCCGGCATGCCGCCGATGTCGGCGCGCATCCGCACCGCCGTCGCCAAGGCCTTGGAAGGCCAGCCGGCCTTGATCGAGGTCTTCATCGGCGCGTCGAACCAACCGACCGTCGGGTTTGCGCTGCCGGTGTTCGGCATCCAGGATGCCGGCGCCTCGAAAGGCATCGGCGCGGTGGTCGGAATTCGTATTCTTGACAAGGACTTATGGGATAAATTGGCGCAACCGGGCGCGACCGAAAAGACCGGCGAGACGATGCTGATACAGAAATCCGGCGGTTCGGTGCAGTACATCTCGCCCTTGGCCGACGGCACGCCGGCGATGAAGCGATCCCTGACGCTGGAGACGCCGGAACTGGCCGCCGCCTGGGCGGTGGAAAAACCGGGCGGATTCGCCATCAAGCGCGATTACGCCGGCAACGAAGTCCTGGCCGTTTCGCGCGCCATCGCCGAAACCGGCTGGGTGCTGCTGCGCAAGATCGACCGCTCCGAAGCCCTGTCGTCGACCGATACCCGTCTCAAGACCATCCTGGTCGTGTTCGTGCTGATCATCGTCGGCGTCACGGTCGCGATCGTCGCGGTCTGGCGTCACGGCAGTTCGATCCGCGCCACCGAGGCCGCCGAAAACTTCCGGGTTTCGTCCGAGCGCTTCGAAAACATGTCTAAGTTCATGCGCCTGGTGACCAACAGCCAGCCGACCATCATCGTCGCGGTCGACGGCGACACCAAATACACCTTCGCCAACGAGCCGGCGGCGCGCGAGGCCGGTATTTCCGCGAACGATATGATCGGCAAGACGATGGGCCAAGTGATCGGCCCCATCAAGGCGCAGGCGTTCGCCGAGATCAACAAGAGCGTGCTGAAGCACTTCGAGCGTGAATCGCATCTGCACTTCTTCGAAATCGACGAAGACGAGGCCGATGAAGGCGCGGTACAGGTGATCCAATCCGACCACATCCCGTTGCGCGGCGACCGGGACTATCCGCCCGGCGTGCTGATGGTGTTGAACGACATCACGGAACTGACCAGCGAACGGCGCCGCAGCGAACGGATGCTGAAGGGACTGATCAACACCCTGGTCAGCGTGGTCGATCGGCGCGACCCGTTTTCGGCGCACCATTCGGCCCGGGTTGCCGAGGTCGTGCGCTGCATCGCCAAGGAAATGGGCGCCGACGACATCGAGATCACTGCGGTCGAAATCGCCGGCAGCCTGATGAACCTGGGCAAGATATTCATCCCGGCCGAAGTGCTGACCAAGACCCAGAACCTGACGCCGGAGGAACGCCAGCTTTTGGCCAACAGCTACATGACCACCGTCGACCTTCTCAGGGACGTCACCTTCGAAGGGCCGGTGGTGGAAACGATCCGCCAGATGGGCGAAAACTGGGACGGCACCGGCCCCCTGGGCCTGAAGGGCGAGGAAATTCTTCGCACCGCCCGCATGCTGGCAGTCGCCAACGCCTTCGTCGGCATGGTCAGCCCGCGCGCCTATCGCGGCGCCATGACCTTCGAGAAGGTGTCGGCGATCCTGCTGGACGAAACCGGCACCAAGTTCGACCGCAAGCCGGTGACGGCGCTGATCAATTTCTTGGAAAACCGCGGCGGCATCGAACGCTGGGCGCATTTCAGGAAACCGCCGCCGACCGAAGCCGCAGCTTAGAGTCCCCTGCCGTCGAAATAACGAAGGGGCCCTTTGGGGCCCCTTCGCCGTTTTCGGATTGGGATCGAACGGCCTTATTGGGGGGTCGGATCGACCTGGATGGTGACCTTGTTCGAGTCCTCGCTGACCGTGTAGCCCTCGCCGGCCTGGATATTGCCGTCGTGGTTGTGGTCGAGTTGGCTGGTCTTGACGCCTTCGAGCGTGACCTTGGTGTCCTTGCCCTGGAACGAGATCACCACGTCGCCCTTGTCGTCCTCGCCGAAGCGCAGATCGGCGATGTCGAATTCCTGGCCGTCGAACACCAGCTTGTCCTGCTCGAAGATGTCCTTGACGATGTCGTGGCCGGAACCGGCGTCGAAGTGGAATTCGTCCTTGCCGGAACCGCCGGTCAGGATGTCGTTGCCGGCGCCGCCGAAGATGATGTCGTCGCCGGCGCCGCCGTCGATGCGGTCGTTGCCCGCGCCGCCGTACAAGGTATCGTCCCCGTCGCCGCCATAGAGGGTATCCATGCCGTCGCCGCCGTACAGGACGTCCTTGCCGGCACCGCCGTCGAGGCGATCATCGCCGGCGTCGCCGTACAGCTTGTCGTCGCCGTCGCCGCCGAAGAGCGTGTCATTGCCGGAACCGCCGAAGAGCGTGTCCTTGCCGGAACCGCCGTCGAGGTGGTCGTCGCCGGCAGCGCCGTAGAGCGTATCGTTGCCGAGCCCGCCCAAAAGCGTGTCGTTGCCGTCGCCGCCG
>CAZDFF010000048.1:0-16686 GCA_964504425.1 uncultured Hyphomicrobiales bacterium | reverse complement strand
CGGAGCGGGGTGAAGCCGAGGCAGCTTCCGCTCGGTTTTCCGCAGCGGCCGGCGCTCGGCGGCGCGGACTTCCTGGTCGCGCCGTCCAACGCCGATGCCGTGGCGTGGCTGGACCGTTGGCCCGATTGGCCGCAGCCCGCGCTGGTCATTCACGGTCCGCCCGGCTGCGGCAAGACGCACCTTTCGCACGTGTTTCGGGCGATCAGCGGCGCCATCGCGGTCGATTCCGGCGAATTGACGTCGGCCGATCCGATGACGATCGCGGGTTCCGCGGCGGCGGTCGTCGTCGACGACGCCGAAGCAATCATCGACGCGGGCCACGAGCGGCCGCTTTTGCATCTTTACAACGTGTTGAAGGAATCCGGCCGGCATGTGCTGCTGACCGCCGTCCGCCCGCCGACGCAATGGCGGATGCGCCTGCCGGATCTCGCGTCGCGGATGAATGCATCCGTCACCATCGCGATCCGGGCGCCGGACGAATCCTTGATCCAGGCCGTTTTGGTGAAGTTGTTCGCGGATCGGCAGCTTAAGGTGGATGCCGACGTGATCGCCTATGTGCTGCCGCGCATGGAACGATCGTTCGCCGCCGTCGGCGAATTGGTCGCCGCGCTCGACGCGGAAGCCTTGGCGCATCGGCGCAACATTACGGTGCCGTTGGCGGCCGGCGTGCTGGCCAGGCTGTCCCGCGGATAAGGGATGCGTTTGCCGGCTTTCGTGTGCTATTCCGGCGGCGGATATTGTATGGAGGAATGCGATGGATCTCGGCATTCGAGACAGGAAGGCGCTGGTGTGTGCATCCAGCAAGGGCCTCGGCAAGGCTTGCGCGTTTTCGCTGGCGCGGGAGGGCGTGGCCGTCACGCTGGTCGCGCGCAACGAAGGACCGCTGGTGGCGACGGCGGCGGAAATCGAAAAGGCGACCGGCGCCAGCGTCGCCGCCGTGGTCGCCGACATCACCACGGATGCCGGACGGGAATCCGCCCTGGCCGCCTGCCCGTCGCCGGATATCCTGATCAACAACGCGGGCGGGCCGCCGCCCGGCGATTTCCGCGACTGGGGGCGGGATGAATGGATCGCGGCGATCGAAGCCAACATGCTGACGGCGATTTTCCTGATCAAGGCGACGGTCGACGGCATGATCGAGCGGAAATTCGGCCGGGTCGTCAACATCACGTCGAGCGCGGTGAAGGCGCCGATCGACATTCTGGGCCTATCCAACGGCGCGCGCGCCGGGCTGACCGGCTTCGTCGCCGGCATTTCCCGCAAGACGGCGGCGCATAACGTCACCATCAACAACCTGCTGCCCGGCGCGTTCGACACCGAGCGCATGCACAAGAACAACGAGGCGACGGCGGCGAAAAGCGGGCGCACGGTCGACCAAGTGCTGGCCGATCGCATCCGCACGATTCCGGCCGGCCGGGTCGGGACTCCGGCCGAGTTCGGCGATGCTTGCGCCTATCTGTGCAGCGATCAGGCCGGTTTCGTCACGGGGCAGAATTTTCTGATCGACGGCGGGGCGTATCCGGGGACGTTTTGATGCGCAAGGCCGTTTTTTTCAATGGGGGGCGGCTCTAGTCTTCCTCGCCGGTCTCCAGGTCGCGCGGCCGCACGAAGGCGATCAGGCGGCCGCTTCCCTCGTCGATGTCTCGCCAGCGTTCCACCGGAAAGGCGATCACGGCCAGTGCCCCGGTGGGAAATTTTTGTTCGAGATCGCCGCGGGCCGAGGACGCATCGGCCTCCGACATGGCGAGCGCGAAACGGCCGATGCCCGGCTCGTGGGCGACGACCATTGCCGATTGCAGTTCGTTTTCGAGTCCGCGCGCCGTCGCCAACAGCCGATCGGGCGGCGCCAGGTAAAGCGTCTTCAGGAGGCGAACCGGGGCGCGCTGGCCGCGCGCCTCGTCCAGTCGCTCCAGGGTTTCGCGCGTGCGCGCGGCGGGCGAGCATAGAACCACCTCGGGGGCGGTGCCTTGGGCCTTGAAATAAGCCCCCATCAGGGCGGCGGCGCGCTTGCCGCGCTTGTTCAAGGGACGTTCGAGATCGGGGGCCGGCGGATCGGGCCAGAGCGATTTAGCGTGTCGTAAAAGATATAGCGTTTTCAACAATCTAGTCCCTTTCTGGCGCGGCCTGCCGTCATCCAACGGTCATAAATCCGTAACATTCGCCGCCATGACTTGGCTTCGAATTGGACATAAGATTGCGTCATGATCGACCTTTCACTGAAGACCGTGCCCGAAGCCGAACCGGCCCCGGATCGGGCCGCGGAGAGTTCCGTCGCGCTCCGGGCTGCCGAAACCGCGCCAGCGGCGGCGCCGGTCATCGACATCCGAACGCCCAGCCGGTTCATCAATCGCGAACTGTCGTGGCTCGCGTTCAACACCCGCGTTCTGGAAGAAGCCTACAACGAACGCCACCCGTTGCTCGAACGCCTTCGTTTCCTGTCGATTTCGGCCGCCAACCTGGATGAGTTCTACATGGTTCGCGTCGCCGGGCTCAAGGGCCAGGTTCGCGCCGGCGTGACCACGCCGAGCGAGGACGGCCTCACGCCCGAGCAACAGCTCGACGCGGTTCACAGCGAGGCCACCAACCTGCTGAACGGCCAGCAGCATTGCTGGCGCGCGCTGGCCCAGGAATTGCGCGACGCGGGCATATTCGTCGTCGATCCGGGCGATCTGACGGATGCCGACCGGGAATGGCTGTCGCGGCATTTCATGGAGCAGATCTTTCCGGTACTGACGCCGATGGCCTTCGATTCGGCGCATCCGTTCCCGTTCATCACCAATCTGGGATTCTCCATGGTGCTATTGATGCAGCGCCGGAATTCCGAGGATCTGCTGCGCGTGGTGCTGCCGGTGCCGAGCCAGCTCGAGCGGTTCATTCGCCTGCCGGGCGCGGGCATCCGCTTCGTCAGGCTGGAAGATCAGATCGGGCTCAACCTCAAACGCCTGTTCCCCGAATTCGAGGTCAAGCAAAGCGCTAATTTCCGCATCATCCGCGACAGCGAGGTGGAAATCGACGAAGAAGCCGAGGACCTGGTCCGCACGTTCGAATCGGCGCTCAAGCGCCGCCGCCGCGGCATCGTGATCCGGCTGACCGTCAACGCCGACATGTCCGACGAATTGCGCGAGATGGTGGTGCACGAGCTCGGCCTCGGTTCCGGCGAGGCGCTGCCGATGGACGGTATGCTGGGTCTCGCCGACACCAAGCAGTTGATCGTCAGCGACCGCCCCGACTTGCTGTTCAAGCCGTTCAACGCGCGGTTCCCCGAGCGCGTCCGCGATCTCGGCGGCGACGTGTTCGCCGCGGTCCGCAAGAAGGACATCATCGTCCATCATCCCTACGAATCCTTCGACGTGGTCGTGCAGTTCGTGCGCCAGGCGGCGCGCGACCCGAACGTGGTCGCGATCAAGCAGACGCTTTACCGGACCAGCAACGATTCCCCCGTCGTTGCCGCGCTGGTCGAGGCCGCCGAATCCGGCAAATCGGTGACCGCGCTGGTCGAGCTGAAGGCGCGCTTCGACGAGGAAGCGAACATCCGCTGGGCGCGCGATCTGGAACGCGCCGGCGCCCAAGTCGTTTATGGGTTCCTCGACAAAAAGACGCACGCGAAGGTCAATCTGGTGGTGCGCCGCGAAGGCAAGGAGCTTCGTTCCTACGTTCACTTCGGCACCGGCAACTATCATCCGGTCACCGCGCGCATTTATACCGATCTGTCGCTGTTCACCTGCGATCCGGCGTTATGCCGCGACGCCGTCCGGCTGTTCAACTTCATGACCGGCTACGCGTTGCCCGAAGCCATGGAGAAGCTGGCCTTCGCGCCGTTCAACCTGCGCGAAACGCTGGTCGCTCACATCGGCCAGGAGATCGCCAACGCCAAGGCCGGCAAGCCGGCGCAGATCTGGGCCAAGATGAATTCGCTGGTCGACGAGGGCATGATCGACGCGCTGTACCGGGCGTCCCAGGCGGGCGTGCAGGTCGATCTGGTGGTGCGCGGCATTTGCTGTCTGCGCCCCGGCATTCCCGGCCTGTCGGACAACATCCGCGTGCGCAGCATCGTCGGCCGGTTCCTCGAGCACGCGCGAATCGTCTGCTTCGCGAACGGGCGCGCTTTGCCCTCGCGCGAGGCCAAGCTTTACATCTCGTCGGCCGATTGGATGCCGCGAAACCTCAGCCGCCGGGTGGAAACGCTCGTGCCGATTGACAACCCGACCGTGCATCGTCAGGTTCTCGACGAGATCATGGTCTCCAACCTGAAGGACGAAGCGCAGACGTGGACGTTGGGACCGGACGGGCAGTTCTCGCGCCTTTCCGCCCATGGCGGGTTCAGCGCGCAATCTTACTTCATGACCAATCCAAGCCTATCCGGTCAGGGCACCCGGCCACATAAACCGCGCGGCAAACCGCGGGGCAAGCCGGACGCCGGGTAACCATGCCGCAACGACGACTGGCTCAATCGGCATCCTTGGTCGTACCCGAGGAATCGCCCGCCAACGCATCCGGCCGCGTGGCCGTCGTCGACATCGGATCCAACACTCTGCGCCTCGTCGTCTACGATGTGCCGACGCGCCTGCCGGTGCCGATGTTCAACGAAAAAGCCCAATGCGCGCTAGCCCGTGGCTTGGCCAAGAGCGGGAAATTGAATCCGGAAGGCAAGGCCGAGGCCATCAAGTCCATAGCGCGTTTCGTGCAGCTTTCCCGGGCGATGGAAGTGGAGCGGTTGGAACTGGTCGCTACCGCCGCGGTGCGCGACGCCCTCGACGGCCCCGCGTTCGTCGCCGAGATCGAGCGGCGATTCAAGGTCAAAGTCAGCGTGCCGAGCGGTGCCGAGGAGGCGCGCCTGGCCGCGCTCGGCATGCTGTCGGGTGTGCCCGACGCGGACGGCCTGTTGGGCGATCTCGGCGGCGGCAGCCTCGACCTCGTCGTGCTCGACAAGGGCCGGATGACCAAGACGGCGACGTTCAAGCTCGGTCACCTGGTGTTGCCGGAAATGGCGTCCAACGACATCGCCGCCGCCGATAAACTGGTGGCGCGCGAACTTCGCAAGGTGCCGTGGATGGGTTCGATGAAGGGGCGCTCGCTCTATGCCGTCGGCGGATCGTGGCGTACCGTCGCGCGCCTGTTCATCGAGCAGACGCGCTATCCGCTGCATGTGATCGACGGCTTTTCGATCGCGCCGATGGAAGCGCTGCGCCAGGCCGATCACATCGCCTCCATGAGCCGCCGCTCGCTCGCCTGGCTGCCGACCGTGTCGCCCCGGCGCGCCGAGACGCTGCCGTTCGCCGCCGCCGCGCTCGGCCGTCTGATCCGCGTCGCCAAGCCGAATCGGGTCGTGTTTTCGGGGTTCGGCATGCGCGAGGGGCGGATGCTCGAATGCCTGCCGCCGAACTTGCGCGAACAGGATCCGCTCATCAGCGGTGCCGCGACTCTGGCCGAACGGACCGGCCGGTTCAGCATTTCCGGCCAGGAAATCTCCGATTGGATGGCGCCGCTGTTCAAGGTCGAGACGACCGCCGAGCGGCGCCTGCGCCTGGCGGCCAGCCTGCTGTCCGACATCGGCTGGACCGAGCATCCCGATTATCGCGGCGAGCATGCGTTCCATCGCGTGCTCCGGCTGTCGTTCGCGGGCCTGACGCACGCCGACCGGGTCTACCTCGCGCTCGCGGTGTTCATTCGCTACAACGGCTCTGTCGATTCGCCGATCGTGCAGCCGGTCTTGCGGCTGCTCGACAAGCGCCAGATGCACAGGGTCGAAATCCTGGGTTTGGCGTTGCGCCTGGCGCACACCATTTCCGGCAGCGCGCCCGGCCTGTTGCAGCGAACCCGCCTCAAGCTGACCCGGGTGCGATTGATCCTCGAGGTTCCGCGCGAACGCGACGCTTTCGTCGGCGAAACGGTGGAGCGCCGTCTGAAGACGCTGGGCCGCGTCATGGGCCTCGACGGCAAGATCGCCTGAGCGAAATCGCTTCTTTCGCGATGCCGGACATGGGATGTAATTTCCGTCGCCCGGAGGTCCCATGAAATTCCGCACCGCCATCGAAGCCGACCTTCCCGCCATCGTCCGCATGCTGGACGACGATGACATCGGCCGGGCACGGGAAGGCGAGGCCGATCCACCGTCGCCCGAATACGTGGCGGCGCTGGCGGCAATCCGGCGGCAGGACGGCAATGCGGTGATCGTGGCGGAGGACGGCGGCCAAGTCGTTGGCTGCCTGCAATTGACGTTCATTCCGGGGCTCGCGCGCCTCGGTATGACGCGGGCGTTGATCGAAGGCGTGCGCGTGGATCGTGCCGCGCGCGGTAAAGGCATCGGCGAGGCACTGTTCCGTCACGCGATCGAACTGGCCAGGCAACACGGATGCGGCCTGGTGCAACTCACGGCCGACAAGCGCCGCAAGGACGCGCACCGGTTCTACGAACGATTGGGGTTCGTCGCGACCCACGAAGGCATGAAGCTGGCGCTCTGAGAAGCTCCGCTCAATCGCGCGCGGGCACGACCTTGATGCGCTTGCCCGAAATGGCGAGCCCGATCTCGCCTTTGATCAGCTTGAGCGCGTCGTTGCCGAAGACCTCGTGACGCCAGCCCTTGAGCGCCGGCACGTCGGCCTCGGCGCCGAACGCGGCGAGCAGGTCGAGGTCGGCGGAAGACGCCAACAGTTTCTGCGCCACGTCGGAATCCTCCGAGCGCATCTTCAGCAGCACTTTCAGGAAGTCGGCGACGGGACCCAAGCCCGGCGGAATGTCCGGGCGGTCATCGAGTTCGGGGCAGCGTTCGTCGGGCACCGCCATGCCGGCGGCGACGGCGGCCAGGATGGTCTCGCCGAACGGTCCCTCGGCGGTCTTTTCGTTCAAGCCGCGCGTGCGCCCCAACTGCTTGGCGTTGGTCGGCTGGTGATGCGCGATTTCCATCAACGCTTCGTCGCGCAGCACGCGGTTCCGGGGCACGTCGCGGCGGCGGGCTTCCTTTTCGCGCCATGCTGCCAACTCGCGCAGCACCGCGAGGAAGCGGCGGTTGCCCCGGGCCTTCAGCCGTTTCCAGGAATCCATGGGATCGATGTCGTAGGTTTCGGGCCGGGTCAGGATCGCCATTTCCTCGTCCAGCCATGCCTCGCGGCCATTATCCTCGAGACGCTTCGCCAGCTTCACGTAGGCCGTGCGCAGGTAGGTCACGTCGGCCAGCGCATAGGCGATCTGACGGTCGCTCAGCGGCCGGATCGACCAGTCGGTGAAGCGCGACGACTTGTCGATGTGTCCCTTGGTCAGCCGCGACACCAGGGTCTCGTAGCCGACGGAATCGCCGAAACCGCAGACCATGGCCGCGACCTGGGTATCGAATACCGGCGTCGGTAGGCGGTTCGACAGGCGATAGAAGATTTCCAGGTCCTGCCGGGCGGCGTGGAATACCTTCGTCATATTGGGATCGTCGAACAGCCGAACCAGCGGCGCGAGATCCATGCCCGGCGCCATGGCATCGATGCACGCGGCCGATTCCGGGTCGCCGTCCATGCCGCCGCCCGCGACCTGGACCAGGCACAAGACCGGCCAATAGGTCTTCTCGCGCATGAATTCCGTGTCGACGGTTATGAACGGGGCGCCGGCCAGGCGCTCGCAGAACCGGCTGAGCGCGGCGGTGTCGGAAATGAGGCTCATCGTTCCTCCTCATACACGGAAACGCGGGAGGACGAAAGGCCGGCCGGGGCTTTTTTGTGCGGTCGGCTTAGGGGCGATTTCCCGTGGCCTCGGTTTCCCGGTACTCTCGGGCAATGAACGCGAAACAGGCGGATGCGGCAAAGCCAGGATGGGGCCGGGGGGCGAAGGCGGCGCTGGGGCTGGGACTTTTCGCCGTCGCCGCTGCCGGGGCGTTGGTCCTCGGGCGCACCCAGGTCGCGGAATGGACCATTGCCTATCTGCTCCGCGCGAACGGCATTACGGACGCGCGATTTCGCGTCGAGGCCTTGGGGCCGACCGCGATCCGGATCGAACCGTTCGACATCGGCCGCGAGGTCAAGATCAAACGCATCGTCGCGACCTGGTCGTGGCCGGGCGTTCTCGGACGCAAGATCGACACGGTCAACATCGAGGGTTTTGCGCTCGATGCCTCGAACCCGGACGGCGGCACCTTAAAGACAATCCGCGACAGGTTCGGCGGTCCCGGCGGCGGCGCGATCGCGTTGCCCCGTGTCGTCGTGCGCAACGGTTCGCTAACGGGCACACGGCCGCCGC
Organism: uncultured Hyphomicrobiales bacterium; assembly: GCA_964504425.1. Lineage (GTDB taxonomy): Bacteria > Pseudomonadota > Alphaproteobacteria > Rhodospirillales > 2-12-FULL-67-15 > CAZDFF01. The sequence continues at coordinate 8,469 of CAZDFF010000048.1, read as the reverse complement.
TTTCCTTCGCCGCCGCTTTCGATGCGACGATGGCGCCCGACGGATCGGCGACCGTTCGATTTCGCGACGCCCACATCGGCTCGAAGATCGGCGATCACGCGCCCGGATTGGAAAACGGCCAAGGCAAGATCACCGTTACGACGGGTGCCAAGTCGGCGACCCTGACCCTCGACGAGAGCCGGATCGCCGACACCGCCAAGATGCCTTGGTTCAAGCCGCTCGTCACCGGGGCGACGGCGAACTATGCGGACGGCCGGGCGACATTCACGGTCGAGGCGACGACGGCGGCCGGCGCCGCCATCGTCGTCAGCGGCGCGCACGACGTCGGCAAGGGCGAAGGCGGCGCCAATCTGTTGATCCCCGGCTTCCGCTTCGACGACGCGGTGCGGCCTTCCGACATCGCGCCGGCCCTGGGCGATGCCTTATCCGCCAAGGGCGGCGTTTTCGCCGACCTGCGGGCGCGCTGGAGCGGCACCGGGCTTGCCGCCGAGGGCACGGTCGATCTCGACGACGTTTCGCTAGACGCGGGCACGGCCAAGATCGAAGGGCTGACGGCGCAGGCGAAGATATCCGGCCAGGGCCGGACGGCGGCGGTGACGATCGAACCGTTGCGCTTTCGGATTCAGGCCGGCGATTCAGGGATCGCGTTGTCCGGCGCCGCGATCGCGGCGACATACGATCTCGCCGCGAACCGAACCGCATTCAAGGTCCGCGATGCCAAGATCGTGGACATCGGTACGCGCGAACAGTTCCGGCCGTCGGTCGTGACGGCCGAGGGCAGCGTCCAAGGCACCGAGGTTACCGTCAAGACGACCGTGCGGTTGGCCGCGCATCCGACCGTCGGCGTCGCCGCCGACGGTGCGTTCGATACGGCGAAAAACACGGGCCGGGCCAGGATCGCGACGGAAGGTTTTGCATTCAAGGCGGGCGGGTTGGCGCCGGCCGACCTGTCGCCGTTGCTGGCGTCCATAAGCAAGGCGTCCGGTACGGTCGTCGCCGACGCCGATTTGACGTGGCAGGCGGGGCGGATCGGCGGCGGCGCCCGGATCGATCTCGACGGCGTTTCGTTCGATGCCGAGGGCGCGCGGGTCCGCGGCATGACCGCGGCGGCGCGCATCGACAGCATCGATCCGCCGACGGGGTCGGCGCAGATCGTCCGCGCGGGGATCGGGTACGGCGGTCATGACGTCCGAATCGAGGCCGCCAATGCGCGCCTCGCGCCGGAGGACGGCGGATCGGTCCTTACATTGGAGGATGCGTTGGTCGCCGACGCGGCCAAAGCGCCGCGCCTGGCACCGATCCGTCTGTCGGGACGGGCGATAAAGCGCGCGGCCGCGGTTCGCTTCGATGCCAAGGCGGCGGCGGGCGGCGTGATCGTGACGGTCCAGGGCGAACACGCGCTCGACACCGGCGCCGGTCGCGCGGCGCTCGATCTCAGTCCGGTTACGTTCGCGCCCCAAGGCGTGCAGCTTACGGACATCGCACCCGCGTTGGCGGCAATCACGGATGTGTCGGGCACGCTTGCGGGCAAGGCCGGCGTCGCGTGGAAGGAAAACCGGCTGAGCGGCACCGGTACCATAACGGCGCGCCGCTTCGCGCTGAAGGCGGGCGGGATCGCGCTCGACGGCATGGACGCCGATCTCGCGCTCGAGTCCATCGCGCCGACAAAGGTGCGGCTTTCCATTCCCGAAACATGGCTGACGATGGAGGGAGAGCGGGTGCGCATCGGCGACGTCGCCGCCGAAGCGATATACGATCCGGTCGCGATGACCCCGCCGTTTTTGGCGCGGCTGAAGGACGCGACCGTCGGCGACGGCCGTTCGCCGGCGCGCGTTCAGGCGCTGCGCCTCACGGGGTCGGCGACGTTCGATAAGGAGGCCGTCCATTTCGAGGGTAGGGCGGACGGCACCACGGGCGGGCGCCTGACCGCCCGTGGTGAACACCGCCTCGGGGGGGCGGGCCGCGCCGATCTGCGCCTGGAAAAAATCGTCTTCGGGCCGACGTTGCAACCGGGCGCATTGGCGCCGGCCTTGAAGATCGTCGAGCCGGCGTCGGGGGCTGTTTCCGGCACCGGCGCGGTTGTCTGGGGGACAAGCGGCGCGAACGGCAACGTCGCCGTGACGTTCGACGATCTTTCCATCACGCACGAAACCACGACGATCGAGGGGATCGCCGGCACGCTGCGCCTCGACAGCCTGCGTCCCTTGTCGGGGCCCTTGCAGACGCTTTCGGCGAAGCGGATCGGCGCTGCCGCGTTGTTGACCGACCCTTCGGTAAAATTTTCCATCGAACCCGCCGGATCGCTGGCGCGCCTTCGCGTCGAGAAAGCCGAAGCCGGATTGTTCGGCGGCCGCGCCTTCGCGGAGAATTTTATCGTCGATCCGGCGGCGACGGCGCACCGGATTTCCCTTCGATTGGACGAGGTCGATCTGGAAAGCCTGTTCCTGTATCTCGAGGTCGAGGGCCTGTCCGGCACGGGCCGGATCGCGGGAACGGTGCCCGTCGTCATCGCCGGCGACACCGCGGCGATCGATAAGGCGAAGCTCGCCGCCACGACCGAGGGCGTGCTCCAGTTCCGCAACATGCCGGCGCGAGGGGTGATGGCGGCAGGCGGGGATCACCTGGAACTGGTCGGCCGCGTGCTGGACGATCTTCGCTACGACAAGCTTTCGCTTGCCATAGACAAGGCGGCGGGCGGCGATGCCATGATCGACCTGGCCGTCAGGGGCTTCAATCCGCTGGTCATGGAAGGACATCCTTTCGCCATAAACCTGTCCCTGAATGGAAACGTGGACAAGTTCCTGGCCCAGGTGCTGGCCGCGCACGGCATGTCGAACAAGGCCATCCGGGCTACGGTCGACGGCGTGCGTTGAAAGGCTATTCGGGCTCGATGAGGATAAACGTGATCGACATTCCCGCGCTTCGAATCGCCGCTTCCGCGCTGCTGTGCGCCGTGGCCTTGGCTTGCACGCCGACGGTCAAGGTCGAGGCGCCGAAGGAACCGATCACGATCAATCTCAACATCAAGCTCGATGCCGACGTGCGGGTGCGTCTCGAAGAGACCGCCAAGAAGGACGTCCAGAGCAACCCGGGGATATTCTGATGGCCGCGAAAATTGGGACCGAACCGGCGGCGCCCGGCCGCCGCCGCTTCCTCGCTTTGGCGTTTGTGGGCATGGCCCTGCTGTTCGCCCCAGTGGCGTCGGCGCAGGGCCTTAACGATATGCGTGCGTCGGGGGCTATCGGCGAGGCCTTCGACGGTTTTCTCAGGGCGCGCTCGAACGATGCCGCCGTCAAGGCCAAGGTCGAAGAGGTCAATGCCAAGCGGCGCGCGATCTATGCCAAGCGCGCCGCCGAGCAGGGCATTTCCGCCGATCAGGTCGGCCGCGTTTATGCCGGCGAGATTTTCGGCCGGTCGCCCGCGGGAACATGGTTCCTGCAGGCCAACGGCACCTGGACGCGCAAGTAGGCCGCTTTTAAGGGTTAGTTCTTGCGGCCGGCCGGGAAGGGCACGACGTTGTCGTCGTCGGTCGGTGTCGGACTGTCCAATCCGGCGAGAAATTCATCCCGCGTGAAGGCGTGCCCGCACCCCATGCAGACGACGCGGCCGAAGGGCTTCGCGTCCGGATCGAAGCCGCCCGGCATGGTGTTTTGACGCTCGCCGCAGCGCGGGCAACGGGAAGGGCCGAAATTCTTCATCAGGGCCAGCCTCGAATACTTTGATCCTGTGTCAGAATGTGGTTGTCGGGGCCTGTGGTCAAGGTTCCAGAACGCCGCGAAACGCGCCTTGACACAGCCGCCTGTCGGTGGTGCTTTTGCCCGCCCCCGGGCCGGGGGCATGGCGAATTCAGGCGGCAAGGCGGACTTCGATGCATCCCTATCGCACCCATACCTGCGGCGAACTGCGGCTGACTGATGCCGGCAAGAAGGTCCGCCTCTCGGGCTGGGCATTTCGCAAACGCGATCACGGCAACCTGCTGTTCATCGACCTGCGCGACCACTACGGCGTGACCCAGGCGGTGATCGACGTGTCGAGTCCGCTGTTCAAGATCGCCGAAGGGGCGCGGCCCGAAAGCGTGCTGACCGTGACCGGCACCGTCGTCGGGCGTAGCGCCGATACGGTCAACCCGAACCTGCCGAGCGGCGAGATCGAGGTTCAGATCGAAGCAATCGCGGTCGAAAGCCCGGCCGACGTCCTGCCGATCCAGGTCGCGGGCGAAGCGGAATATTCCGAGGAAATGCGCCTGCGCTATCGCTTCCTCGATCTTCGGCGCGAGAAGGTGCACCGGAACATCGTGCTGCGCAGTCAGGTCATCGCCTCGATCCGCCGGCGCATGATCGAACAGGGCTTCATGGAATTCCAGACGCCGATCCTGACGGCCAGTTCGCCGGAAGGCGCGCGCGACTATCTGGTACCGAGCCGCAACCATCCGGGCACGTTCTACGCCCTGCCGCAGGCGCCGCAGCAGTTCAAGCAGTTGATCATGGTGTCCGGGTTCGACCGCTATTTCCAGATCGCGCCCTGCTTTCGCGACGAGGATGCGCGCGCCGACCGCAGCCCGGGCGAGTTTTACCAGCTCGATTTCGAAATGGCCTACGTCACCCAGGACGACGTGTTCGCCGCGATCGAGCCGGTCATCGCCGGGGTATTCGTCGAATTCGCCGGTAACCGATCGGTGACAAAGCCGCCGTTCCCGCGTATTTCCTATGCCGACAGCATGCTCAAGTACGGCAACGACAAGCCGGATCTGCGCAATCCGCTGGTCATTTCGGATGCGAGCGACATCTTCCGCGGCTCGGGCTTCGGCCTGTTCGCGAAGAACGTGGACAAGGGGCAGGTCGTGCGCGCCATTCCGGCCCCGGGCGCGGCCTCGAAGCCGCGCAGCTTCTTCGACAAGCTGAACGAATGGGCCCGCGCCGAAGGTCAGGGCGGCCTCGGCTACATCGTTTTCGAGGGTGGCGAGGCCAAGGGACCGATCGGCAAGAACCTGGAGGCCGACCGCAGCCAGAAGATCAAAGACACGACCGGGGCCAAGGACGGCGACGCCGTGTTCTTCGTCTGCGGCGAAAAGGACAAGGCGGCCAAGTTCGCCGGCTTCGCGCGCACCCGGATTTGCGACGAACTCGGCTTGCTGGAGCCGAACACCTTCAAGTTCTGCTGGATCGTCGATTACCCGATGTTCGAGCGCAACGAGGATACCGGCCAGGTCGAATTCAGCCACAACCCGTTTTCCATGCCCCAGGGCGGACTGGACGCGCTCAACACCAAGGACCCCTTGGATATTCTCGCTTATCAATACGACATCGTCTGCAACGGGATCGAATTGTCCTCGGGCGCGATCCGGAACCATCGGCCCGACATCATGGTCAAGGCGTTCGAAATCGCCGGCTATCCGGCCGAGGAAGTCGAGCGGCGCTTCGGCGGCCTGCTGTCCGCGTTCAAGTTCGGCGCGCCGCCGCACGGCGGATCGGCGCCCGGCATCGACCGCATCGTCATGATGCTGGCCGACGAACCGAACATCCGCGAGGTTATATTGTTCCCGATGAACCAGCAGGCACAAGATCTGCTCATGGGCGCGCCCGCGCCGGCCGATCCGGCGCGGCTGAAGGAGCTTCATCTGAAGCTCGAACTCCCGAAGAAAAAAACCGACGCCTGATCGTCGGCCGCGTCGCGTTTCCGTCAGGTGACATTAACCACGCAGACATTCGTGCGCGCGCGGCAATCTTTTTGGGCGCAAACGATTTCAATTTTTCCGAAAGCGATTGCCATGATCTTAACGGGGCGCTCATACTTTCCCCGTAAAAGATAATCATAACCAGGTTCGCGATGTCGCCATGATCAACGGCGGCGGGCGGGCCGATCGCCCAGGGGGACTTCAAATGGCCAAACGGATGATTTTGGCGGCGTGCATGCTGCTGCTCGGCGGCTGCGCGCTTCCCGTGCCGCTGCAGATCGCGTCATGGGCCGCCGACGGCATTTCCTTCGTCATGACAAAGAAAAGTCTGACCGATCACGGCCTCTCGATGGTCGCGCAGAAAGATTGCGCGCTGCTGCGCGCGGTCACCGAAGGTACCGTCTGTCGCGACGACGACGCGGCGACGATGATCGCCGACGCATCGCAGGGCGGCGACGGCGCCGTACCGGTCGCGACCGATGCGGTTGTCGTTGCGCCCACGACGCCGGAAGCGAAGCCGTCCGCCATTGCCACGCTCGCGTCGAGCGACGGCTGGAAAAAACCCGACGAATTTTCGGCCGAAAATCTAGCCGCGTTCGAGACAGCATCGGGCAATTCCGCCGCTATGTCCGAGCCCGCTTCCGTGTCGTCGAAGGGCCTGTTCGGGGAAACGCCGAAAACCGTCGCCGACATTCCGCCGCCGGCCGCCGCCCCCCCGGTCGTCGAAAAGAAAACAGCGACCGTCCCGGTTCAAGTCGCCGCCATTCAGCCGGCCGCGGAATTGCCGGCACCGGCCAAGGCAAAGAAGCCTTGGCAGCAGTTGGTCGCGGCGAAGGAAGATAAAATCGCGACCGTCGCCGTGAAAGGCGAGTCGGCGCCGAAGCTGTTCATGGTGATGGGCAGCTTCAGCAAACGCGATAATGCACTGGGCCTTGCCCGGCGCTTCGCCGACATGAATCCCTACGTGCTGACCTCGGAACTGAACGGCCACAAGATTTATCGGGTGGCGATCGGCGCGGCGACATCCGAGGGGCAGAAGACCGTGCGCCATCAGCTTGCCCGGATCGGCGTGGTCGACGTTTGGGCGGCGCGGATGGATGCCTCGGTCTGGACCGTCATGGCGGTCACGAAACCGCCGGATCGACGACCGGCGGGCCCGAGCCAGTTGGCCCGGGTCGTTCCGCCGGCCGGAGTTTACTAAGCCGAGCTTAAAAGTGCGGCCCCGCCTGATGGAAATTACTGGTCGCGTGTCGCCCGCAAGACGCGGCGAGGGGGCTTGCTTCCCGACCCGTTTTCTTCCTGGTGCCGGCGCTCGGCCGCGCGATGGGCGGCGCGGCTGAGCAGGTCGAGAATTTCGGCGATGCGCGCGGTCTGCTCGACCAATCCCGGCTCTTCGCGATTGTAGCGGCGTTCGAAGGCAAGCCGATCCCACCATTCGGCGACGTAGTTTCGCCGGCGGTCGGGTTCCGCCTTTTCGCCCAGCAGCGCGCCGATGGTCTTGTTGTAGGCCGGATGCAGTTCGGGCTGGAACGCCAGCAGCGAATATTCGTCCCACGACAGCAGGCCGACCGCGTATAGCTCCTGGCTGCGTTCCGCCATCTCGCGCGGCGACATGTGACCGGCATCGAACGGCGCCAGCAACTCGGGCATGTTGTCGATTTCGTCGTCGTCGCCGTCGGCGGCATTGTCGACGATCGCCGGCAGCGGCGTCGGCGTGAACGGCACCAGCGATCGATCGGGCGCCAGCGGCCGCAAGATCAGGTTCAGCAATCCTTCGCCGAGCGCATCGAACGTCATGCGCGTCGCGCCTTCGGATACTCGGACCTGCCGCCGACATCGGCGCGCAGCCGTTTGGCTTGATACATGGCGCGATCGGCGCCGCCGAGAAGATCGCGCGGCTGGGCATCGGGACCGAACGCCTGATAACCAAGACTCGCCCGCACCGGAATTCGGGCGCCGCGCCATTCCAGGGCAATGGCGTTGACCATGCGTTCCAGCGCTTCGGCGCGGGCCAACCCGGCGTCGCGATCGGCGCGCGTCAGCAGGACCGCGAATTCGTCGCCGCCCAACCTGGCGATGCGGTCGCAATCGCGGACGTGGCGCTGCAGGGCATCGGCGAGCGCGACCAGGACCGCGTCTCCGGCATCGTGGCCGTGGGTATCGTTGATCGGTTTGAAGCCGTCGAGATCGATGTAGATCAGGGCGCCGGTTTCGCCGTAGCGCCGCGCGGCGGCGAGCGCGCGCTTCAGCTCGGCCTCGAATCCGCGCCGGTTCAACAGGCCGGTCAACGGATCGGTCATCGCCATGCGTTCGAGGCGGGCCATCTCGTCGGCCATTTTGGTCATGCGCTGTTCGGCGGCGAGCGCCGCGGAAACCGCCTGGTAGGCGACGATCATCAATTGAGGATGGGCATCGTTCCCCTCGACGCGGCCGAGGCAATCGGCCAGGCGCGCGACGTTGAACACCAGATCGGCCGCCTCGGGCACGCCGGCCGGCGGCAGCGGTTTCGGCGGCAAGGGGGTACGATCTTCGCGACTTAAATTCACGTTCACTTCTCCGTCCCGTTGGAGGCCGTCTTCTGTTTTTTCGGAACGGACGGACCTCTCCCTTCGGGCGATGCAAGCCCCGCGCCATTGCCAAATCGTTGGAAATCAATGCGTTGCGTGAGTCGCCGCTAGGCAGATTTTGCCGGGTTGGCGGCTTCTGCCGCATACATCGCTTAATTCACGCCGGCCACAGCCACGCGGCGCCGCGCACGCCCGAGGAGTCGCCGTGCCGATGTTTCAATAACGGCG
>CAZDFF010000047.1:0-17207 GCA_964504425.1 uncultured Hyphomicrobiales bacterium | reverse complement strand
AACAGCGCGCCGGCCATCCCCGCCAGGAAATTACCGATGGTGAAGGCGGTGATCTTCCAGCGCGGAATGTTGATCCCGAAGCAGGCCGCTGCGGTTTCATCCAGGCGCACGGCATCCAGGCTGAGACCCATCCAAGATCGTTCCAGCCGACGCGTCACGGCGAAGGCAACGCAAACGAGCGCTAGCGCTAGCAACACATACTTGACGTAAAACGAAACCTCGATTCCGGCGATCTCCATGTTGTCGTTGAAGGCGATGCCGAACAGGTTCATGCCCTTGACGCGCAGGCCCTGCGCTCCGCCGAGCGTGTCGTTGACCTCGAGGAACGTCTTGAACAGCAGACCGAAGGCGATGGTTACGACGGCGGCGTAATGGCCGCGGGTGCGCAGCACGGGCAAAAGCAGAAGACTGCCGATGAAGGCCGCCATCAGGCCGCCGACGACCAGAATTAAAAGATGCGGCAGCGGCGAATGATGGGTCAGCACGGCCGCCGTGTAGCAGCCGACGCCGAAGAAGGCAGCACCGGCGAAATTAAGAACTCCGGTATAGCCAAACTGGATCGTCAGCCCCAGACACGCGGTCAGATATAGAAGCACCGTCGCGATCATCAGGAGCGGGAAATGATCGCCCATGAAAGCGGCGGTGATCGCCAGTACGGCGACGACGGCGGTGCCGTTCATCAGCCGTTCGTTCTCGCCGAACACGCGCCCGACCCGCGCCGTCAGCCCGTAATGTCGCGCGGCGACGGTGGCGACGGCGCCGGCCAGGATCAAAACCAGCACTGGAGTCGGATTTTCGCTTTCGATCCAAAGGACCAGAATGGCGTATATCGTGACGGCGGCGGCCGTGCCCAACGCCACCAGAATGTCGTTCCGCGAGGAGGGTTTCGGGCCTTGCATCGGTTAGACCCGCTCGCTGACTTTCTCGGCGATCAGGCCGGTCGGCCGCCACGCCATCAGGGCGATCACCACGCCGAAGGCGAACACATCCTTGTATTCGCTGGCGAACGGAAGGGCGACGGCGCCGATGGTTTGCAGCGCCGCAAACAGAAAGCCGCCCAGGATAGCGCCGTAGATGTTGCCGAGCCCGCCGATGATGGCGGCGCTGAAGCCGATCACGCCCAGTAGCAGTCCCATGCCGAAATTGATCTCGTTGTAATAGAGGCCGTTCATAACGGCGGCGAAGGCCGCCGCCGCCGAGCCGACCGCGAACGTGACTAGCACGATGAGGGTGAAATTGATCCCCATGGTCTTCGCTGTTTCCTCGTCCTGGGCGACGGCGCGGATGGCGAGGCCGAGCTTGGTGCGGTTGATGAGCACGTGAATGGCGACGATGACCAGCGCGCCCGCGGCGAGCAGCAGGGTCGAATCGGCCCTCAGCGTGAAGTGACCGAAGCTCATCTCGGCGGTCGGGAGAAGACGAGGGAACATCTTCGGGTTCGACCCGTCGGGATAGAAAAGGCGCACGGACTCGCGCAACACCGTGCCCAGCATCAACGTAATCAATAGCGTATTCAGCGGCGGTGCCGAGCGCAGCGGCAGGACCAACAGCTTGGCGATGGCGGCGCCCAGCAACCCCATCGAGCCGACGGCAACGATGACGATGCCGAGGACCAGGAAAACGGGCGAGCCGACGCCGATCGCCTGGAGGCCGAGGTAAGTCGCCAGCCCGGCGAAGGCGCCGACCGTCAGAACGTCGCCATGCGAGAATTTAATGACGTCGAGTACGCCGAAGAAAAGCGTGAATCCCACGGCGACCAGGGCATACATCATCCCCAGCATCATGCTGTTGAAGGCGAATTGGACGAGAAGGCCGAAATCCAAGGCGAACTCCGTGGCGAGGACCGAAAAAACAGCGTCGGGAGGGACACGGTCCGGGCAACTGCCCGGACCGTGTCCCAATGCCCAACGTCCTCCGCTTACTTACCCGTCAGCTTGCGCTTGCCGGAGGCGTACTCGCTGTCTTCCCAAACGACCCACTTGCCGTCCTGGGCGACGTACTTGGTGATCGCGGCGACCGTATTCTGGCCATGATCGTCGAAGGTGATTTTGCCGACGATCGAATCGACGTTGTTCGTCTTGTTAAGAGAGTCGCGCACCTTCTTGCGGTTGGGGCCGACCTTCTCGATCGTGTCCAGGATCAGATTCATCGCGGCAAAGGCGAAGGGGCCGTAGGCTTCCGGCTGTTCGCCGTATTTCTGCCCCGCGTACTTCTCGACGAAGAACTTGCCGCCGGGCAGTTTGTCGACCGGCGCGCCTTCGCGGAAGGCAAGGGAACTCTCGGCCAGCGGCCCCAAGCCTTGGATGAAGGCATCCGACATGATGCCTGACGTGCCCACGAACTGGGCCTTGATGCCGAGCTTCTCCATCTGCGAGCGGATGCGCACGCCGATCGGCGTCAAGCCGCCGAAATAAATAGCCTGTGGATTCAGCGCCTTGATTTTGGTCAGTTCGGCGTTGAAGTCTTGCTGGTCCGCGGTGACCCCGAACGTGCCCAGAATTTCGCCGCCATTCTTTTTCAGGTGTTCGCTGAAGTACTTATTATGACCGCGGCCGTAGTCCGTGGTGTCGTGAATCACCGCCCATTTTTTGAACCCCTGGCCGGCCGAAAACTTGGCGTTGGTTTCGTTCTGATTGATCATCGTGCCGTTGACGCGATGCACTTCCTTATGGTTGTTGCCGTAGGTGATTTCCGGCAGCACCGCACCCCAGACGATCATCGGCAGGCCGAATTTGTGGTAGACGTCGACGGTGCCGATGGCGACGGCCGAACAATAATGCGCGACCGCGGCGATCACGTTTTTGTCGGACGCGGCTTTGGTCGCGACTTGGACCCCGATGTTCGGTTTGCATTCGTCGTCGAGCACGACGAGTTCGTATTCGTACTTGGCTTTCTTGTCGGCGTTGCGGAGCTTGACCGCCAGGTCGGCGGAATTGCGTCCGCCCAGACCGTTGGCGGCGACGCCGCCGGTCAGGGGGCCGATGAACGCGACTTTAACCTTGGTCTTGGCCTCGGCGCCTGCCGAAAGGCCAAATGCCAGCGCAGCGGCAATGGCGCTGGCGGTTGCGATGCGACGGATCATTCTTTCTCTCCCTAGAAATCGGTGGCGATGGTTTCCTCCCGGCGTGCGGGCGGACCGATAGGGCGGATATGCGGGAAATCCCGCTTGCCGCTCCGGGGATGGCGAAAGCATGGCCCAGGACAAGCCCCCAGGACGAAAACTCCCCCCGACTGGCCGCCAAACCCCTCGTTGTATGGGGATTTATCGCCGCCAGCATCGGAGTAGAAACAGTGCCCGATGGGCTGTGCAGGGTCAAGGCAGGGCACTCATAGCGAATCGTTATCCGGTGTGGGGAAGCGGCCTCTCTCGTTCGTCTTTAATAGTGCAGCCGACATTCATTTGCGTTCCCGCCACAGGCTGGCCCACGATACTATGCGATTGCAAGTAACTTTCATTATCGCTAGATTACCGCCTCTCGCGGGCGTGTCCCGGATCGGCGGGGGCAACGGCTTTCATTGCCTTCCGGACGCGACCCGAACCATCGCTCGATCCAAGGAGGACAAAGGACCAATGAAAACCAGATTCGCCCTGTGCGCGTTGGTTGCGTCGGGGGCATTCGCCCTTTCCGCGCCCGCCGCATTCGCCGACTCGACGAAAGCGGCCGTCGTCAAAACTTATGGCGACATCGCCCAGGCGATGTACGAGGATTCCCATTCCCGCGCGAAGGATCTCCAGGCGGCGATCGACGCGTTGATCGCCGGCCCGAGCAAGCAAACCCACGCGGCGGCGAAGCGGGCATGGCTGAAGGCGCGCCGACCCTACCAGCAGACCGAGGTTTACCGCTTCGGCAACAAAATCGTCGATGAATGGGAAGGCAAGGTGAATGCCTGGCCGCTGGACGAAGGTCTGATCGATTATGTCGATGCGTCCTACGGCACGAAGTCGGATTCCAATCCGCTCTACACCGCCAACGTAATCGCCAACAAGTTGATCCAGATCGGCGGCAAGGCGGTCGATACCTCGAAGATCACCAAGGAACTGCTGTCGGAAACTTTGCACGAGGCCGGCAAGGTCGAGGCCAATGTCGCGACCGGCTATCATGCCATCGAATTCCTGCTCTGGGGCCAGGACCTGAACGGCACGGGGCCGGGCGCCGGCAAGCGATCGCACACCGATTACATCCAGGGCAAGGGCTGCACCAACGGCAACTGCGACCGCCGCGCCGCCTATCTAAAGACCGTGACCGATCTGCTGGTCGACGACCTCGCTTGGATGTCGGAGCAGTGGAAGACGGGCGGTGCGGCCAGGAAGCCACTCGAGGCCGCGCCCGACGACGGCATCGCCACGATCCTGACCGGCATCGGCAGCCTTTCCTACGGCGAATTGGCGGGCGAGCGCATGAAGCTTGGCCTGCTGCTTCACGACCCGGAGGAAGAGCACGATTGCTTCTCCGACAACACCCACAACAGCCACTATTACGACATCGTCGGGATTCGTGCCGTCTACTTCGGCTCTTACACGCGGATCGACGGCAAGGTGGTGACGGGGCCGAGCCTTGCGAGCCTGGTGAAAAAGACGTCACCGGATCTCGCCGCCGAAATGAAGGTCAAGCTCGACGCCACCTTCGTCGCCGCGCGGGCCATGAAGGAACGAGCCGAAAAGGTCGAAGCGTACGACCAGATGATCGGTGACAAGAATCCGGAAGGCAACGCGGCGGTGCAGAAGGTCATCGACGGGCTGACGGCGCAGACCAAGACGCTCGAACGGATCGTCACGGCCCTGAAGTTGAAGCCGATCAAGTTCGAAGGATCGGACAGTTTGGACGAACCGAAAAAAGTCTTCGAAAAGAAGAAATCCTGACGTTCGGTTGGGGATAATACGCGACGGGGGCGACGCCGGCGAAAGCCGGCGCCGCTTTCGCCGGCGCACGAAGAACGAGTTGAAAATCGATGAAGGCGAAGTTTTCGGTTTTGATTCCAGTGGCGGCTTTCTTGATATGGACGCCGGCGCGCGCGGCCGATCCGGAAGCCGAAGCCATCGTCAAACCGACCGAGGATTTTGCTAAGCTCGAGCCGTATGAGATCAATTCGGCCGGCGCCGCGACCTCGTATAAGGCGCCGGACGGCAACGCGTTTTCCCAATTTTCCGCCAACATGGCGTTCCATCGCCAACTCGATTTCAAGGTCGGCGACGGCATTTTCCGCAAGCTGTGGGTTTCGTCGCCGTCCTCGACCGTGTCGTCGGACGGGCTGGGACCGTTGTTCAACGCGCGGTCGTGTCAGAGCTGCCATCTGAAGGACGGCCGGGGGCGCCCACCCGTCGGCGACGAACCGGCGATCTCGATGTTTTTGCGCCTCTCGGTGCCGCCGCGAACGGAGAAGGAAAAGGCCGATATCGTGTCGCACCGCGTGTCCGTCATCCCCGAGCCGACCTACGGCACCCAGTTGCAGAATTTTTCCATCCAGGGCCTGCTCGCCGAGGGCCGGATGAGCATCGAATACGAAGAAATTCCGGTCACGCTCGCCGACGGAATGGTCGTGAACTTGCGGAAGCCGACCTATCGCGCCGTCGACCTGAACTACGGGCCGATGGACAAGGAAGCGATGCTGTCGCCGCGGATCGCGTCGCCGATGATCGGGATCGGGCTTCTGGAAGCGATAACGGAGAAGGATATTCTTTCCTGGGCCGATCCGGATGACAAGAACGGCGACGGCATCCGCGGACGCGCCGCCATGGTTTGGGATCCCGAAAAAGGCAAGTCCGTCGTCGGGCGGTTCGGCTGGAAGGGCGGCGCGCATTCGATCGCGGATCAGACGGCGCACGCGTTCGCCGGCGATATCGGGCTTTCCTCGGCGCTGGTGCCGCAGGCCCATGGCGACTGCACGGAGAAACAATCCAAGTGTCGCGCCATGCCCGACGGCCGCGACCCCGACGAAGGCGTCGAGGTGCCGAAGAAGATGTTCGACCTGGTCGTTTTCTATTCGCGCAATCTCGCCGTGCCGGCGCGACGCAATGCGGACCATCCCGACGTTTTGGCAGGCAAGCGTGTCTTTTATCAAAGCGGGTGTGTCGCCTGCCATCGGCCGAAGTTCGTGACCCGAGAAGACTCCGCGGAACCGGAGCAGTCCTATCAGCTGATCTGGCCGTATACCGATCTTCTGCTGCACGACATGGGCGAAGGCCTGTCGGACGGTCGGCCCGAGGGCGCGGCCGGAGGCTACGATTGGCGCACCACGCCGCTCTGGGGTGTCGGCTTGACCAAGACCGTCAGCGGCGAATGGGCGCTGCTGCACGATGGGCGGGCGCGCAACCTGCTGGAAGCGATCCTGTGGCATGGCGGCGAAGCCGAAACCGCCAAGCAGAATGTCGTGCGTCTGTCGAAGAAGGACCGCGACGCGCTGATTAAATTTTTGGAGTCTTTATAAAGGCATCGACCATGCAGCGATTTCCACTCGTCGGCCTTTTGACGCTGGCACTGCTTGCCGGCTTTGCGGCTCCGCTACGGGCGGAACCTGCGCCCGCCGATTATCGCAAACTGAACGCGGCGCTGATCGAACGTCATGTCGTGCCGCGCTATAGGGCGCTGGCGGCGGCGACCGCGGTTTTGTCCGGAAATGCCAAAGCTTTTTGCAAGGCGCCCGACGCCGCCGGCCTGGCGTCGCTCAAGGCTGTTTTTCTGAAGGGGGTAGACGCCTGGCAAGGGATCCAGCACGTGCGCTTCGGTCCGGTGGATTTGTTCATGCGCTCGATGCGCATGGCGTTCTGGCCCGATCCGCGCGATACCGCCGGGCGCCAGCTTGAGCAAGCGCTGCAGAAGCGCGACAAGACGGCAATCGATCCCAAGGGTTTCGCCGATCACAGCGTCGCCGTGCAAGGTTTTCCAGCGCTCGAACGGCTGCTGTTCGACGATGGCGCGGAAAAGGCGTTGCTGGCGAAGGACGATGCTGGGGCGTTTCGCTGCGCGTTCGCCATGGCTGTCGCGCAGAACCTGAAGACCGTCGCCGCCGACCTAGTACGCGAGTGGACCGAGGGCGACAAGGCGTTCTCCAAGGTCATTGCCGATGGCAACGCCGATCCTTACCGGACGCCGAAGGAAGCGACGTTGGAACTGTTCAAGTGCCTGCACACGGCTGTCGAATTGGTCGCGGACCACAAGCTGAAGAAGCCGTTGGGGCCGGTCGCCAAGCGGGCGCGACCGAAACTCGCCGAATCGTGGCGCAGTAAGCATTCCCTCGCCAACGTTCGCACCAATCTGGCGGCGGCCGAGGCCATGTATCTGGGCGAAGGCGAGGATGGATTTTCCGCGTTCGTCGTCGGTGTAGCCGGAAATAAGGATCTGGACGACTTGCTGCGCCGCGCCTTCGCGCAGACGCGGAGAACGGCGGAGTCGGTCAAAATTCCGCTGGCCGAAGCCATTATCGCCAAGGACGAACGGCCGAAAGTCGAACGGTTGCAGACGGAGGCGGCTGCCTTGAAGGCGATCCTGGCGAAGGACTTGACGGCGGCGCTCGGCATCCCGCTCGGATTCAATGCCCTCGACGGCGACTGAAGGAGACCCCCCATGCTCGATCGTCGACAATTTGCCGCCGGCGTCGCCGGACTAGCCGCATCGCCGGCTCTGCCCGCATGGGGGGTGCCGACTGGAAGCGCAGAATTGATCGTTTCGACGGTGACCCATGAGGGCGGTCGCTTTGCCGTTGCCGTTGCTGGGTTCGAGCCATCGGGACACGTACGGTTCGCGCTCGCCTTGCCGGGGCGGGGGCACGGTTTGGCTATGCGGCCGGGTGCGGCCGAGGTCGTTGTCGTGTCCCGGCGTCCCGGCGCGTACTTGATGACTATCGACGTCAAGGCCGGTCGTGTCGTGCGGACCGTTACCAATGCCGAAGGCCGGCACTTCAACGGCCACGGCATCCACTCTGCGAACGGCCGGATGTTCTATGCGTCCGAAACCGAAATCGAAACCGGCGCCGGGCTGCTGGGGATCTATGATGCGGATGCGGGGTATCGCCGATTGGGCGAGGTGCCGTCCGGCGGACTCGATCCCCATGACATTCGTCTGGTCGACGGTGGCCGCACCCTGGTTGTCGCCAACGGCGGGGTCATGACCCATCCGGATGCGCCGAAGGCGATGCTGAACCTCGATACTATGGATCCGACGCTCGCCTATCTTAGTACGACGGACGGGAAAATCCGCGCCGTCGTGCATCAGCCGCCGGCGCGCCGCTGGCTGGGGATCCGTCACCTTGCCGTCGGCGCGGGCGATCGGATCGCAATCGCCATGCAGTATGCCGGCCCGGCCGCCGACACCGTTCCCTTGGTGGCCTTGCACCGGATCGGGGACCCGTCCTTTCGCTTTCTCGATCTTCCGGCACAAACCCTTTCCGCAATTCGCCACTATTGCGGCGGGGCGGCGGTCGATGCGTCGGGTACGGTGCTCGGCATATCGTGTCCGAAAGGCAACATGTTCGTTTTCTTCACGCTGGAGGACGGTCGCTATATCGGTAAAGCCGACGTCGCCGACGGCTGCGGCCTCGCTCCGGCGTCGAATGGATTCGTCCTGACCAGCGGCGTTGGTGGCGTCTTCTCCTGGCATCCGGGGACCACCGCGCGACCGATTGCCGGCCGCTTCCTGGAAAGCGGGCGCTGGGACAATCACGCGGTAAGAATGACCCTGCCTGGTTGATGGTTCCTAGGGAAGATAGTAGGCGGTCTTGTCCATGTAATCGTGAAAGTGGACCAGAACGCTGTCGGCGTCGATCAGCACGACGGCGTAGGCGGGCGGTTCGTGGCTGCGGGGAATTTTTTCGACGGCCTTGAAGTCGAGCGCGACTTGGTGATTCGTGCCGCGCAAGGCGGAACACGGGATGCCAGCCCAGCTACCGGCGATCGGCCGGTGCACGTGTCCGAAAAAAATGTGCCGGATATTCGGGTAATTCTTCACGACATCTTGCAAATGACTGGGGTCGAGAAGCCGGATACGGTCGATGCTGGGAATGCCGGTCATGAACGGCGGATGGTGCATGAACAGGTAGGCCGGTCGGCCTTTGGCTTCGTCGAGGCGCTTGCGTAGCCAGTCTGCCCTTTGGGCGCAAAAAATCCCATGCTTGGCGCCATCCTCGACCGTATCGATCAGAATCAGGCGGCCGACCTCTGTATCGATCACGCATTGGACGAAGCCGTTCTCGTCGACGGGCGTATTCGGAAAAATCTGTATGAACTCCTTGCGATGATCGTGGTTGCCGAGAATGAGATGCACGGGCAAGGACAGTTCCGACAGAATATCCTTCAGGGCGCGATACGCGGGGATCGCCCCGCCATGGGCCAAATCGCCGGTGACGATGCACATCGCCGCGTCGCCGTGATATTTGTTGATGTCGCGGATGCCGGCTGCAAGCCGTTCGCACGGATCGAGATCGTGAATTTTTTCTCCGCGCGCGGCGACATGGGTATCGGTAATCTGGATGATTTTCATGTGTCGTTTCTTTCGTCGTTGGGGCCGCCTTGGTTCTCGGCGGCGAATCGAACATTCCTCACGGGTGGACCGAATGAATGGCGATCTCGTCGGTCGCGGCGCCCTCCCGGGTCGCCGCGGCCAACAATCGGCGGGTATAGGGATGGGACGGCGCGGCGAAGATCGAGGCCGTTTCGCCTTGTTCTCGAACCTCGCCGTTTTGCAGGATCACGACGCGGTCGGCGACCTGTTGGATGACGCCGAGGTTATGGCTGATGAACAGGCAGGCCGCGCCGGTCGAACGCTGGATTGTTTTCAAAACCCGAAGCACGTGCGCTTGCACCGAAACGTCCAGTGCCGAGGTGACCTCGTCGCATACGATCAGGTCCGGTTCGGCGGCGAAGGCGCGAGCGATGGCCACGCGCTGCTGCTGTCCGCCGGACAATTGTCGTGGGAACCGCGTCATGAGATCGGGCGATAGTTCCATGGCTTGCAATAATTCTTCCGCCCGCCGCCGGGCCGCCGGGCCCTTAAGCCCATGGAAGATTTCAAGAGGACGGGTCAGGATCGTTGCGACGCGGTGGCGAGGGTTGAGAGAAGACAGCGGATCCTGGAACACGATTTGAATGCGCCGTCGCAATTCGGGCGAACGGCGGCGGGCGTGGCCGGCGAGAATGGCGCCGTCGAAGACGATTTCCCCGACCGTCGGCGACGAAAGGCCGACGACCACATTGGCGATGGTCGACTTGCCGCTGCCGGATTCGCCGACCAATCCAAGGGTTTCCCCGGGGGCTAGGTCGAAGGAAACGCCGCGCACGGCCTCGACGCCGCGATAGCCGGACGAAAGGAACGGCAGCCAGGAAACCGTGCCGTAGGCATGGCGGAGGCCCGTCACGGCGAGAATAGGGCCGGATTTACGGAGCACCGCAGGGCGTGCCACAGGCTTCGTGTCGAGCCGGGGAATTGCGGCGACGAGCGCGCGGGCGTAATCGGAACGGGGTTTGTGGAACACGTCTTCGACCGAGCCGCTTTCCACGACCTTCCCGCCCAACATGACCAAAACCCGTTCGCACATATAGGCCGTCAGCGTCAGATCGTGGGTTACGTAGACCAGGGCCATGCCGATCTCGTCGCGTAGCGCCTTGACCAGATTCACGACCTGCATTTCGGTCGTCGTGTCCAGGGCGGTCGTCGGTTCGTCCAGCACCATGACGTCCGGTCGGCAGGCAAGTGCTGCCGCGATCACCACCCGTTGGCGCTGCCCGCCCGAAAGCTGATGCGGAAAGTGCTCGTACAGGCGTTCCGGGTCGGGCAGGTTGGTCGCGGCCATGAGATCAATGGCGGTCTTGCGCGCCGCTTTGTCGTCCATGTCTTGATGAATGCGCAGCACCTCGGCGATCTGAGGACCGACCCGAATGTGATAGGTCAGGGAACTGAGGGGGTTTTGCGGCACCAAGGCGATCTTTCGTCCGCGCAGGGCGCGTATCGTTGCCGGCGGGAGTCGGAACACATCCTTCTCGTCGAGGACGACCCGGCCGCCAAGGATCGTGCTGCCCGGCCGGCAATAACCGAGCAGCGCCCGCGCCAGGGTCGATTTGCCGCATCCCGATTCGCCGACGATACCCAACGTTTCGCCGCGCGCCAGATCGAAGGAAACGCCGTCCACGGCGCACTTGATTTCGCCCGGAGCGGAAAAATACCCGACCTTAAGGTCCTCGACGCGCAGGATCGGCGCGGTCGTCATTCCGTAACTCCTCGTGCGGCATCGAGGCCGAGGGCGTTGGCGATACCTTCGGTCGCGAAATTCAGCCCGATTACCAACGTGCTGATGCAGATCGAGGGAAACAGAACGAACCAGGGCGCCTGATAAATGAGACGCACGCCCTCGGCGATCATCAATCCCCAGTCGGGCGTCGGCGGCGCGATGCCGAGTCCGAGGAACGACAGGGCGCTGACGGCGAGGATTGCCGACGAGGTGCGGATCGCGAATTCGACGCAAATCACGTCCAAGGTATTGGGCACGATCTCGCGCACGACGACGGAAAGCGTGGCTTCGCCGCGCAATTCGGCGGCCTTGACGTATCCGAGATTGATTTGCGTCAGGGCTTGCGCGCGAACGATGCGAATGACGCCGGGCATGTAAAGCAGTCCGATGACGATCGTCAGGACGGGGATCGAGTTGCCGAACCCGACCACGAACAACGCGACGAACAGAATGCCGGGGATGGCGACCTTGGTGTCGACGATCCGCATGACGATTTCGTCGACGATGCCGCCGACATAGGCGACGAAAGTGGCGATCAGGCCGCCGGCGACCGTGGCGAACATCACCCCGCCGAGCGAAACTAGAATGGCGACGCGTCCACCGAGCATGAGGCGACTCATGAAGTCGCGCCCGAGCGGATCGGTGCCGAGCCAGAATTCCGCGCTCGGCGGCTCCAGCACCGGCCCGGCCAGGGTCGTCGGCCCGTAAGGCACAAGCAGAGGGGAAAAGACGGCGAGCAATACGTGCGCGGCGACCAGGACGATGCCGATGACCGTGGTCGGGCTGCGCAGAATTGCGGAAGCGACGTCGCGCCGCTTTGCCATCATCCTCTCCTCTGCCTGGGATCGAGGGCGATGACCGCGAGATCGGCGAGCAGATTCATCGTCACGACCGCCACCGCGGCGATGAAGGCGATCGCCTGGACGATGGCGACTTCACGGTTGTGGACGGCTTCGATGAGCACGATGCCGAGGCCGGGGTAACCGAACACTTTCTCGATGACGACCACGCCGGAAACGAGGTGTGCGACGAACAGCGCCATCGCGTTCAGGGTCGGAATGACCGAGGCTGGCAGGGCATGGCGGAATATCAGCCGCCATTCCGGCACCCCGGAAAGGCGCGCGCGTTCGACGAAATCGCTATTCAGCGTCTCGATCATGCCGGCGCGCAACAGGCGGCCGAGATGGGCGACGTGGCCGATGATGACCGTCATCGCCGGCAACAGGACGATGGCCCAAAGTTCCTTCGCCGGGGCCGTGGCGAACACGGTGATGACCGCCGGAAACAGGGGTATCCATACCGCGAATACGATGATCAAGAGGCTGCCGATCACGAAATCCGGCATCGAATAACCGATGATCGCCGTTGTGGAAACGACCGCGTCGCCGGTGCGGCCGCGCCAATAGGCGGTCACGACGCCGATGAACAGGGCGGAGGGAATGGCGATTAGGGTGATCGCGGCGGCGAGGATCGCCGAATTCCGGAGCGGCGTCCAGATCAGGTCCGCGACCGGCGTGCGGTTGACGAAAGTGAGGCCGAAGTCGCCCTGCACGGCACCCGATATCCAAGCCAAATAACGAACGGCGGCCGGTCGGTCTAGCCCCAATTCCCGGCGCATGGCGTCGATCTGCTCGGCGGTGAGGACGGCGAAGTCCTCGGCGCGCAGGCTTACCTCCAGCGCATCCCCCGGAAGAACTTCGGTGGCGACAAAGACCAACACCGAGACCAGAAAGAGGATGAAGACGGAGAGCGCGCCGCGTCTGAGGGCAGCCTGAATCATGCCGGAGTTTCCGCTAGCGATGCGTACTGTGCAGTAGGCGGCCGGCCCACGTTTGCCGTCGGCAAGTGTGGACCGGGCCGCGAACCGGCGTCACGCTTTCCAGATTTCGTCGAATCGGATCGACCATTGCTGGGAATGCGCGCGGACTCCATGGATGCCGGTACGATGGACGATCGTGTTCTTGCGTCCGCCCGGCAGGATCGCCGGCACCTCTTCTTGTAAAATGCGCTGCATTTCGTGGTGAATGCCGCGCCGGGCTTTCGGGTCGCCGGTAACCACGGCCTTTTTATAAAGCGCAAGGTAGCGGTCGGCCTCGGGCGACGGATGCCAATAGCCGCTTTCGTTGTAGTCGGGTCGGGCCATGCGGAACAGGCTGATGCCGGGATTGCGCGTCCCCACGGGGCCGAACGCGAAGCGGTGTTTCCGGGTCTTTTCCTTATCCGCGACGCGCCAGGCGCGATAGCCGTCGGTCGGCCGCTGTTCGATTGGAAGGGTGATGCCGGCCTCCTTGACCGATTCGGACAGAACCTGAAAGACGCGCGGCAGTTCCGGGTAATAGACGTTGAAATAGAAGGTCGGCAACGTGATCCCGTTCGGATGTCCGGCTTCCTTCAAGAGCTGCTTGGCCTTCGCGACGTCCCGTTTGGTCGGGCGCGGCAAAAAGCTGGGATCGACGGCGGCGAGGTGGCTGTCGTTTCCGACCCATCCGGCGGAATTTCGATAGACGATGCGGCGGATCGCCTCGCGGTCGATGGCCAAGGCAAGCGCCTGGCGAATGCGCTTATCCATGAAGGGCGATCCCTCGTGCTTCGGCAACACCATGAGCACCTGATCGCCGGAGGCGGCGTAACTGATCTTGGAGTCCTTCATCTTTTCGATGCGAGGCAAAAGGCCCGGGTCGACGTCGAACACCGCGTCGAACTGGCCGGCCTGGTAGCCGTTCATGGCACCTTCCATGGTTTGCGCCACCACTTCGAGCGTGTCGAGATACGGCAGTCCCTTGCGCCAGTAGTTGGCGTTGCGTTCCAGCACGTAGCGGCGTTTCGGGTCACCGTCCTTGAACTTGAATGGCCCGGTGCCGATGCCGTCGAGCCCGATCTTCTCGATCTCGGCTGCCGGCATGATCATCAGATGATACTCCGCCATGACGTAGGGGAATTCGCTGTCGCCTTGCTTTAGGTGGAAGCGGACCTGGTGGGACCCGATCTTTTCTACCTTATCGACGACCTGTCGCGCGAACGAGGCGCCAAGGGTCTTGTGGCGATGCCGGTCGTAGGAAGCGACCACGTCGTCGGCGGTCATCGGTTTGCCGTTATGGAAGACCACGTCGTCGCGGAGCGTGACTTCCCAGGTTTTTTGGTCGTCGGCCGTGGCTTGCCACTTGGTCGCCAATTCGGGTTGGACTTCGAGGTTTTCGTCGACCCATGTCAGCGCGTTGAAGCACGAGCGGGTATTGAGATCGAGCCAGTTATAGGGGTGGCGCATGGTGGGGGCGTCGCCGCGCCGGTTGTTGGGGTAGGTGTTGGCATAGACGAACTTGCCGCCCTGCTTCGGGGAACCCGCGTGGGCGGCGCCGAGCGGCAGGAGGCCCGCGACCCCGGCGGCAACGGCGGCGACGCCGGCGCCGGCAAGCACCTCGCGGCGATGGAATCGGCGGCGTGAATCTTGGTCCATGATGTTCTCTCCTCCCGTTTTGGCGCTTTTTCGCCACGCCTTAAGACGCGGCGTTTCATCGGTCGATTTGTCGGGATGACCGCCTTCAAATCGCCTCTCAAGTCGATGATTGCGCGCCGGAATTTATTGATCAATAATTATATTTGAATGAAGCACATTAGTTTAATCAATGATATATCCTCAGCTCCGCGCCTTTCATGCCATCGCCGTTCACGGCGGGTTCACCGCCGGCGCCCGCGCCCTCGGGATCGGCCAGCCGACCGTTACGCTCCACATCAAGGCGCTGGAGCGGAAGTTCGGCATCCAGCTTTTCCATCGCGACACGAAGCGGGTCAGCCTGACGACCGCGGGCCAGTCCCTGTACGGGATCACGCAACGATTGTTCCGCATCGAGACGGAGGCCTCCGATCTGCTCGGCGAGTTGGCCGGTTTGCGCCGAGGGCACTTGAATATCGGCGCGGTCGGTCCTCACCACGTAACCGCGATGATCGGCGAATTCGGCGTCCGATATCCCGACGTTCGGATATCGGTCACGATGCGGAATTCGCGCGAAATCGAGGAGCGCCTACTCGATCATCGCGACGACATTGCATCTCTTTCCCACCAAATCGACGATCCAAGAATCCATTCGGTCCACTACTTCACCGCGCGGATCGTCGTTTTCGTCAATGTCGATCATCCGTGGGCGCGTCGGCGTTCGATTCGCATTCGAGAACTCGAGGGACAGAAGGTCGTTTTCCGCGAGCGCGGCTCGACCACACGGCGGGTTTTCGAGGAGGCGTTGGGCAAGGCCGGCGTGCAGGTCGACCCGATCGTCGAGATCGGCAGTCGAGAAGGGGTTTCCATGACGGTGCAGAAAGGCAACGTGATCGGGTTCGTTTCCGACATCGCGTTCGCCCCCCATCCGCGGCTTCGCATGCTGCGCATCGCCGATGCCGACATTTGCACCTATACCTACGTGGCGTGCCATGTCGAGCGTCTTCAATCCCGCGAAATTCGGGCTTTTTTCGACGTGATCGATAATCTGTTGGCCAAGCGTTGAATGGGCGCGCCCGTGCCGTCAGCGTCCAGGGGTGCCCAAGAATCCGCCACAATGTCTAATTTATATGCAATTTTAGTTGATTCTGATTTATTGAGCAAAAATTAGGCAATTGAAAACAAAGGATTCTGCGCGATCGCCTCTTTGGCATGCGCCTTGCGTTGATGTATCCGGGTTGACCCTTGAAATCCAAGGGCTTGCCGCGATGGCGCGGGGCCCGGGCCATGAGGGCCGGTCGTCTCGGAATACACATGCTCAATCGCCTTGTTACGCCCGTCGGCACCGCGATTTTGCTGGTCGATCGCAATGCGGATCACGCGCGCGCCATGAAGGCGGCGTTGTCCGACCAAGGCTTCGGATTGGCCGGCGTGATCTCCGACCCCACCGGCATTCCCGACGGCGTTGCCGCGACCGAGGCGCGGGTCATCATCGTCAATGCCGATAAGGTCGATGGGCCGCTGGTATCGGCGCTCGAAAAAATCCCCGCCGCCGCCCGCCGCCCGACGGTTCTCTTCTGCGCGGATGCATCGACCGAAGCGATCAACGCTGCTATCGACGCGGGCGTGCACGCCTATGTATTGGAAGGCGCCGGCGCCGATCGGCTCCGTGCCGCCATCGATTTGGCCGAAGCCAATTTCCGGACGATCAGCCGGCTCACGGGCGAACGCGACGAAGCCCGCGATGCGCTGAAGGCACGAAAGATCATCGAGCGCGCCAAAGGATTGATCATGAAGGAAAAAGGCTTGGACGAAGAGCAAGCCTACCGGCTGCTCCGTTCGCACGCCATGCAGAAAGGCCAGCGTTTGATCGATATAGCGACGACGATCACTGAGGCGGCGGAAGTGATGAAGTAGGGACGGGATATGGTGACGACGGCGAAGGCGGAGACGCGTTCAGCTTAACGCCGGCGCTTGTTATTATATGGTCGGGCGGCCGGCCTGGGCGTCGCGGAAGCCGCGCGTTCTTCCTTGTGGCGGAAGATGACGCGGCCTTTTTCCAAGTCGTAGGGAGTCATTTCCACGGTCACGCGATCGCCGGCCAACGTGCGGATCCGGTGCTTGCGCATCCGGCCCGCGGTGTAGGCGACGATTTCGTGCCCGGTTTCCAGGCGCACGCGAAAGCGCCCGTCGGGAAGGACGTCGGTGACCACGCCCTCGGATTCGATGAGGTCTTCCTTGGCCATGTCTGTCCTTCCCGGTTGGGGTTACGAAAACGTCTTAGGCGGCGCGCAGGTTGGTCGCCGAGGAACGGCCCTGACGGTCGCTTTCGAGGTCGTAGCTGATCTTCTGGCCTTCGGCGGGATTACCGATGCCCGAACGCTCGACGGCGCTGATGTGAACGAACACGTCTTTGCCGCCATCGTCCGGCGTAATGAAGCCGAAGCCCTTGGTCGGATTGAACCACTTAACGGTACCTGTAGCCATGTGAAAATCTCCTTTACTCGCCGGGGTCTTGATGGATTTAGTTTGCTTGGTGAACTTGGGGTTGAGCGGAAGA
>CAZDFF010000046.1:0-17223 GCA_964504425.1 uncultured Hyphomicrobiales bacterium | reverse complement strand
GCACCGGTGTTTTATGGCTTTCCGTTAAAAAATAACCGCATCGGAGACCGGTCGACATTGACGCCCGTCAAGGGCAAGGGGACGGGCCCGGGATAACCTTCCTTTCACCGGCGCGAGCTGAACCTTCGTCACGCTGGAAGCGGGGTCGATAATGGACTGTCTGAAAGGGAGTTTTTCGCCGATGTTCAAGCACCTCGTTATCGCCGCCGCCGCAATACTTTTAGCGATTGTTCCGGGTGGGCCGACCGGCGCCGCAGACCTGGAGAGGGGTCGCAAGGCCGCGGAACAGTGTGTCGGGTGCCATGGCGCCGACGGCATATCGCGGCAGGCCGGAATTCCCCATATCGCCGGGCAGGGCGAAAACTACATGTTCAGGGTGCTGTGCGATTTCCACAGCAACGAGTTTTCGGGTTGCCGGACCGATACCCCGATGAACGAGCGCGCGCCCCGATTGAAATTAGCCGATATCGAAAGCATCGCGGCTTGGTATGCGAACCAGCCGTGCCCACTGCCCGAAAGCGACAAGAAGCCGGAGGGCGTGCCGGCCGCCGTCACACAAACCTGCGCTAACTGTCATGGGAAAAACGGCCGTACCGGTAGCAAGCTGATGCCCCTGCTTTCCGGACAACGCCCCGAGTATCTGTTGGAGCAGCTTCGCCAATTCGCATCTAAGAAAGAAGGGCGGACGCGCGAGCATCCATTGATGGACGCATTCGCTTCGCGTTACACGGACGCCGAATTCCAAAATATTGCCCGTTGGTACGCCGCGCAATCCTGCCGCTGATTTTCGAAATTATCTCTTTGACCTCCGTATGGGCCAAAGGGATAATTTCGTCTCGACATATGCGATCCGCTGCACGCGAAAAGCAATCGGAGTTCTGAATCGTGGGACATGAATCTTTAAAGGCGCCGTTCGCGTCGGTGCCGCTGCCGGCTGAACGGCAATCCAAGCCGAGGACGGCCGGGCTGACGATGATGATGGACTGGGGGCTCGGTAAGAACCGGGTCGCCGATCATCTCGACCTGGTCGCGCCCTATGTCGATCTCGTCAAGATCGTCGTCGGCACCGCCCGGCTCTATCCGCGCGACTATCTGGTCGACAAGCTGAAGCTGTACAAGTCGTACGGCGTCCAGCCGTTCCTCGGCGGCCAGTTCACCGAGTACGTCTACGCGACGCAAGGCCACGGGGCGATCCGGCCGTTTTTCAAAGAGGCCAAGGAGCTTGGCTTCGAGGCGGTCGAAATTTCCGATAATTGCGTGCCGTTGAACGACGATCAGCGCCGCGATCTGATCAAGATCGGTATCGACAGCGGTCTCGAGGTGCACGGAGAGGTCGGTTCGAAGGTATTGCACCAAACGGCCGACGACTTGATCGCGCAGGCCGAAGTCTGTATCGACGCCGGCTGTCACATCGTCCTTGTCGAGGGGGCCGAACTGGTCACGCCCGACGGCGAACCGATCGGGAAATTGATTTCGACGCTTCGCCAGAGGCTCGATTTGAAGAAAGTATTCTTCGAGCTGACGGGCCCCTGGATCAAGGGAAACGCCCTCTGCGACGTCTATCAGTTGAAGAAGCTGCTGATCGGCGAATTCGGCCCGAGCATCAATCTGGCGAACGTGATGCCCGACGACGTGCTGGAAACCGAAGCCTTGCGTGTAGGCCTTTCCGTCGTCGGCCCGGAAATCGCGGCGGCCGCCGCCGAGTGACGGGCGCTGTCACCGGGCCGACGATATCCCATCCGGCACAACGTTGACGTCGATTTCGGCATCGACCGGCGGCGGATCGGAGCGCTTCGCCGCGCTAAGTCTGCATAAAAACGACTGGCCCAGTATTCGTTGATAAAATGGCTCTGTTTTCCCCAGAAGGGCTGACGTATCTTGTGCCAACCTTCGAGCGGATCGAAGCGTAGAGCATTGATTTTTAAGGAACCTGGCGATGAAGATGACGACGGAAGAAGCCTTCGTAAAGGTGTTGCAGATGCACGGCATCGAGCATGCCTTCGGCATCATCGGCTCGGCTTTCATGCCGATCTCGGATCTGTTTCCGAAAGCCGGCATCACGTTCTGGGACGTGGCGCACGAAACCAACGGCGGCTTGATCTGCGACGGCTATACACGTACGACCGGCAAGATGGCCATGGCCATCGCGCAAAACGGCCCCGGCGTCACGGGTTTCGTCACGGCGATCAAGACCGCCTACTGGAATCACACGCCCATGCTGTTGGTGACGCCGCAGGCGGCCAACAAGACCATCGGCCAGGGCGGATTCCAGGAAGTCGAGCAGATGGCGCTGTTCCGCGACATGGTCTGCTATCAGGAAGAGGTCCGCGATCCCATCCGTGTGGCCGAGGTTCTCAATCGAGTCATCGCGAAGGCAAAGCGGCTATCGGCCCCCGCGCAGATCAACATCCCGCGCGACATGTTTTGCCAAGTGGTCGACATCGCGCTTCCCGCGATCATCGATTTCGAGCGTCCGGCCGGCGGCGTTAAGGCGGTGGCCGAGGCGGCCAAACTGCTCTCCGACGCGAAGTTTCCGGTGATCCTCTCGGGGGCGGGCGTCGTCATCGGCAATGCGATTCCCGACTGCGTCGCATTGGCCGAAAAGCTCGACGCGCCGGTGTGCTCGAACTATCAGCACAACGACAGTTTCCCCGGCAGCCACCCGCTCGCCTGCGGTCCGCTCGGCTATAACGGCTCCAAGGCCGCGATGGAACTCATTTCCAAGGCCGATGTGGTGCTCGCGCTCGGCACGCGGCTGAACCCGTTTTCGACGTTGCCGGGATATGGAATCGACTACTGGCCGAAGACGGCGAAGATCATCCAGGTCGACATCAACCCCGACCGTATCGGCCTGACCAAGCCGGTCGCCGTGGGCATCTGCGGCGACGCGAAGCTGGTCGCGCAGCAAATCCTTGCGCAGCTTTCGCCGTCCGCCGGCAACGCCGGACGCCAAGAGCGGAAGGCACTTATCCATCAGACCAAGTCGGCCTGGCTGCAGCAGCTTTCCAGCATGGATCACGAGGACGACGATCCCGGCACGAGTTGGAACGCCGACTCGCGCAAGCGCGACGCCGACCGCATGTCGCCCCGCCAGGCGTGGCGCGCCATCCAGGCGGCTCTGCCGAAGGACGCCATCATCTCGAGCGACATCGGGAACAACTGCGCAATCGGAAACGCCTATCCGACCTTCGAGAAGGGCCGGAAGTATCTGGCTCCGGGCCTGTTCGGCCCCTGCGGCTACGGATTTCCTTCGATCATCGGCGCCAAGATCGGCAACCCCGACACGCCGGTCGTCGGCTTTGCCGGTGACGGCGCCTTCGGCATCTCGATGAACGAAATGAGTTCGGTCGGGCGCAAGGAATGGCCGTCAGTCACAATGGTCATCTTCCGCAATTACCAATGGGGCGCTGAAAAGCGCAACACCACGCTTTGGTACGACAATAATTTCGTAGGCACCGAGCTCGACCCCCATCTGAGCTACGCAAAGGTTGCCGAAGGTTGTGGCCTGAAGGGGGTTACGGTCAAGACTCAGGCCGATCTGACCGCTGCCTTGAAGAAGGCGTGCGACGAACAGGCGAAAGGCGTGACGACGTTCATCGAAGTGATCCTGAACCAGGAACTAGGCGAACCGTTCCGCCGTGATGCGATGAAGAAGCCCGTCGTCGTGGCCGGCATCAAGCGCGAAGACATGCGGCCGCAGCAAGTCAGCTGAAACCGACGGTGCGGTGGCGCTCGCCTTGTTTCCGGCGCGGCGCTACTGGCACTCGTCGTTTCTCGTAACGTCGGCGGGATCAAGCTATTGAGGCCGATCCATTGCGGCGACGCATTGGTTTCGTCGCAGCGATGGATCTGGAACAATCGCCGCTTCAGCCAGCCTTGCGCATTTGTTCCTTCAAGGACGTCGGTGAGCGCCTGCATGCGCGGCACCGTGTAGGTCGGCTTGACGCCGATATCGGGCATCGGCTGCCGCGCTCGGTTGACCCAAGCGGCTGCCAGGCCCTGACGGTTGGCGCCGACGATTTCCCAGAAGTGCCCGGTGACCTACAGGATCTCTTCTTTCTTGCACTTCGCCCGCGAGATGCCGAACTGGAATACCTTCGGCGACGGCTTGAAGGCGCATCCTCTTCGCCGCTCGAGACGATCTCGTCGATGTAGGGAAGCGTTCCGGCATACCGGGAATGATCGATTGCGGCCCCGGATATTCCGTAGACCGCCATTCATTCGAGGCATCCCCGGAAGGGCGATTTTTCCGTCGATCGGCGGGTGATGCAGGACCCTCTTTTCGCTCCGGACGCAAACGGATCGGCATCGATGCACGCGACGGGAACCATCGCCACCAAGGCGATCCGTCCGCGCCGGCGCAGGAATGGCCGCCGCGCAAAGCCGTTGACCTCCCCATGCGAATGGTCGCTCCGCCGTAATCGTGCTGTTAGTGGTCTATGGAAACGGGGCGACAGCACCGATTTCATTTGTGTTTGATTCCGCATCGACAAAGATTGAAATCAGAGATGCTGCATTGGCCGATGACGGCGTCGCTTACAATACACAGTAAGTCAAAAGGCCATATTGGGAGGTTCGGAACGAGCGCGGCATGAAACCCGCGCCGAGTCCGAACAAAAAGAGATGCTGACGTTCTGGATGCTGACGGCGCTTGTCGCGCTGATCTTGCTGGGCGCGCCCATCGGTTTCGTGATGGCGATCCTGCCCACGGCCTACATCTTGTTCACGGACGTCGTGCCGCTGAGCGCGGTTCCGTATCAGATGTACTCGGCGCTCAATAAATTTCCGCTCGTCGCGGTGCCGCTTTTTCTACTCGCTGGCGAATTGATGAACAGCGGCGCGGTAACGCAACGCCTGCTCGAATTGAGCAGAGAACTTGTAGGGCGCCTGCGCGGCGGGATGTCCCATATCACGGTCGTGATGTCGATGCTGTTTGCCAGCCTCAATGGATCGGCGGTGGCATCGACGGCAACCATCGGCGGGATCATGATTCCGGCGATGAAAAAGGCCGGCTATCCGGCCGGATTTTCTGCCGGCATCACCGCCGTGGCTTCGACGATCGGCGGCATCATTCCGCCGAGCATCGCCATGGTCATTTTCGCAAGCGTCACGAATATCTCGGTCGGCAAGCTGTTCTCCGCCGGCATTCTTCCCGGAATCCTGGTTGGATTCATGTTCATGGCCATCGCCTACGTGACTTGCCTGAAGCGCGACTACGAACGTCTCGAAACGCCGTTTACGGTTAAGGCGTTCCTGATCACCTTTCAACGCTCGTTGCTGGCGCTTTCCTTGCCGGTGATTCTCTATGTTGGGATCGTTGGCGGCGTATTTACCGCGACAGAGGCCGGCGCCGTCGTCTGCGGCCTCGCTTTCATCATCGGCAAATACGTCTACAAAGCTCTTTCGTGGCGGGATTTTTGGGAAGCACTCGGACGCACTGTGCGCATGACGTCTTCTATTTTTATCATCATCGCCGCCGCGGGACCATTTTCGTGGCTGCTGACGCGGTTGGGCGCGCTCAAGGGATTGGAAGAGTGGCTGCTGAGCTTCAAGGATGACCGTTGGCTGTTCATGCTCGCCTTTTTGGGCGTAATTCTGCTGGCCGGGATGCTGGCGGATATCGTCGCCAATCTTATAATTCTCGGGCCGCCGCTTCTCGCGTCGGCGGTCGCGGCGGGCGTGTCCGAGACTCAGGCGGCGATGGTCATTTGCGTCGGGTTTCTGCTCGGTACGGTCACGCCGCCGGTGGGCATCTGCTACTTCACGGCCGCCCGAATCGCCGAGGAAAAGCTCGAAAAGGTCGCGGTCAGCATGATGCCGTTTATCGGCGCGGAAGCGTTCCTCCTGGTGTTGATCCTGCTGGTGCCGGCGTTGACGGATATTATTCCCACCTTGGCCGGGTTCGGAGCGAACTGACGATGGATACGCTGAAACGGATCGATCGATTGCTCGACTCCGGCGTCGGCTGGCTTTGCAACGGCGTGCTTTTGGCGATGACGTTGATCGTTTTGTATTCGGTCGTCTTGAGATACGTATTCAACGATCCGCCGTTCTGGAGCGACGTCCTGTCGACGCTCGGCAACGTGGCGCTCGTCCTGTTCGGGCTTTCGGTCGCGATCCGCCGTCGCGATCACATCGCGATGCAGGCGCTTTACGAAAAAATATCGCCGATGTTCGCGCTGGTTCTCGACGGGTTCTGGAACGTTCTGGTGTTGATATTCGCCGTGATCTTCACGGTATTCGGCGCGGAAGCGGCCTGGAAAGTGCCCGGGTTTTATTGGGAACTGAACATGATGCCGGAAAAAGTGCCGATGGCGATGATCCCGATTTCCGGAGCGTTGCTGATCATCGCTTCGATCGGGGTGTTGATCCAAGACATTCGCAAGTTTTATACGCTGAGGGATAGCGCCGCGAGCGAGGCAACGTAAACGTATCAGCGGCGACGCCGGCAAATGTGAATCGAAGCAGACAACTCGTACCCAAGGGAGGGGCCAATGTTTCATTCGTTTCGCGCTACGTCCGCTTTGGCGATACTTGCGCTCGCGGCCTCGACGTCGGTCGCGGCCGCCAACCCGGAGATCGTTCTTAAGGGCGGCACCAGCTTCTCCAAAGCGTTCGCGCTGCCCTACATGATGACCGACGTCTTGAAGCCGAAATTCGAGGAGTATACGAAAGGCCGGCTCAGTCTCGAGTCGCACATTGCCGGCAGTTTGTGCAACGAGAAAAGCTGCGTCGAACAGGTCAAACTCGGCCAGACCGATCTCGCGTCCGTCTCGATCGCCAATTACGGCGGGTTCAGCAAGACTTTCGAAATCCTGACGCTGCCCTACGTGTTCGCGGACACCCCCTCGGCCAAGAAGGTCATGACGACTTTCCTGGCCGGTGAATTGCGCCGGCGGGCGGAAAAAGACGACAAAATCAAGGTGATTGCGGTCGTTCCGATGCTGGGTTTCCGCGCGTTGCAGCACAATCTGGACCGTCCGATCAAGACGCCGAGCGATATACGCAACGTCAAGATTCGCGTCACCAAGTCGCCGCTCGATGGCGGCTTGCTGCGTTCCTGGGGCGCTACCGCGGTTCCGGTCGATTGGTCCGATACTTACGACGCCGTTCGCCAGAAAGTCGCGCGCGGGCTCTATATCCCGCAGGGTATTTACGTTCTGATGAAATTCAACGAAGTTGCCCCCAAGGTGACGATGACCGACGGCGCCTGGACTCCAATGATGTTCTTCATGGATATCGACCGTTACAACAAGCTACCGGATTGGGCCCGCGCGGCGGTCGATAAGGCCTCCGACGACCTTCAGTCCGCGTCGTTCGATATCGACGACAAATACCAAGCGAAAGCCAACGAGACGATCGATGCCGCCCAGAAGGCCGGCAAGATCGAGGTCTACAAGCCAACGGCCGCCGAAATGAAGCAATGGCGAAAAACCGCTGCGCAATCGTGGCTGATCGGAAAGAAGCTCAATCTCTACGACCCGAAACTCGCGCTTCGAGTCCTGCAGGCACAGGACGATCAAGAGGAATTCATCGCCGAACTGAAGAAGATCGGCGCTCTGTAGTCGACAAAAGCGAAACCCGAGTCCGCCGTATCGGCGGCTCGGGTTTCCCTTGCCGAAAAGATGGCGGAAGAGGCGGGAGTCGAACCCACCAGGGACATCCAAAATGCCCCTCCACGGATTTGAAGTCCGGGCGCCCCACCGGGGTGCGTCTCTCTTCCTTATCGTCCGTCTCTAATCGACCGTCGCCACCTTGCCGCCTTTCCCCGTTCGCGAGAACGCCGTCGAAGCGTTCCGCATCACCTTGCGGATATCGCCGAACCGTCGCGTGAACCCCGTACGGTCGAAATACTCCAGCAGGTCGATGGCAAGGTTTCGGCCGATGCCGAGGCTTTCTCGAAATGCGGCGACGGTCAGGGATCCGCCCCGCGCGGCCGCCAGTTCCTGTATGCGTCGTTCCACATCGGCGAGAATCCCGGTCTCGTAATATCGATTGTCGGTAATAGCGACAACTCGGCCTTTTCGCGCCATGCGCGCGAAAAATTTGGTCAATGCCGCTGGCGCCAGGTCGAGCCTAGCCGCCAATTCATGCACCGTTGCCGGGTGCGCGGAATCCCCGGTCATCATCGGACGGGTCCGCGCCCACAAGGCTTCGTCGGGGTCGGTGCGGTCGGCCTCGTCGGCGAGGCAGAGGAGGTTACCCGTACGGCGAACCTTGCCGCCGGAGACGAGGGTGCTCACGGCCGCGCCGATCAATGCCGGTGCCGCATTCTCGATCCGGACGGCGTCGAAGGCAGTCCCGCGGTCGTTGGGGAAATCGCGACGACGATCGGCAATGGTCGCCATTATCGTGTCGCATATAGCGGCCCAACGCTTCGCGGCAACGGCGCGGACTCGCCCCGCGATCTGCACCGAAACGAATTTCGTTGTCGCTTGATTCTTGTCGAGAGCATCGGCGGACAGATTTCGCGCCCGAGCGAATGCCGCCATATCCACGCCGTTCGGCTCGCTATCGAGCAAATCCGCCAGAACCGTTTCCGAATCCGGGTGGGCCATTCTCTCCAAGGCCTTCAGGCGTTCCGGACGCCGTCGCCCGCGTTGCGGCGGCGACGGGTCGACGGCGAACCCGCCGCCAAGCGTATGTCGCGCGGAAACGTCGCGCACGATCAGGCGGTCGCCGAACAACGCGCCGATAGGGCGCTCCAGGACGAGTTGGACCAGCGCGGTCGCCCCAGGCTGAATTTCGCGTCCTGCGAGCACGGCGACCCGGGCGCCGACTTCGGCGGCGGCCAAATGCAGATGAACCGGAGTCCAGTGCCGAAGCGGCTGTGTCGCCGACCCGAGGATCCGGAGTTTAGCGTCCAGGCGATCGGTAGGCGCATGCAATGCCGGAGAAACAATCCAATCACCCCGCTCGATTTTATTGTGGCGCATTTCCGCGCCGGCAAGGTTCAAGGCGCATCGGTCGCCGGCGGCGCCGCATTCCGAGGGCCGACCGTTGACATGGATCGTCCGTACTCTGACGTCGTCGCCTGCGGGCGAATGCACGAGGTGGTCGCCGATCCGAACGGTCCCCGAGGACACAATTCCTGTCACCACGCCGCCACTGCCGACAAGCGTGAAGGCGCGATCGACGGCCAGCCGAAAGCCGCCGCCCGCGTTGTCGCGACGGAAGCGGCGAGCCTCTTGCCATAGGTGTTGCCGCAGCGGATCGATGCCGTCGCCGGTGATCGCCGAAATCTTGAATGTCGGCGCCGATGCCAGCGCAGTGCCTTCAAGAAGTACACGGACGTCGTCGGCCACGGCGTCGACACGCGACGGGGGAACGCGGTCGGTCTTGCTGACGACGACGGCGCCGCGATCGACTCCCAGAAGATCGAGGATAGCCAGGTGCTCGACGGTTTGCGGCATGGGGCCATCGTCGGCGGCGACGACCAGAAGCGCGTAATCGACGCCCGTTACCCCGGCCAGCATGTTGCGGATAAATCGCTCGTGCCCAGGCACGTCGACGAATCCCAGCGTCGTTCCATCTTCGGCGTGTTCGTAGGCGAATCCTAGATCGATCGAAAGGCCGCGACGCTTCTCTTCCGGCAACCGGTCGGTATCGGCGCCGGTCAAGGCTCGCACCAGCGACGTTTTGCCGTGATCGATATGGCCGGCGGTGGCGACGATCACTTCGGTTTTTCCCGTTTGATGCCAGGACGGGAGAATTGCGCGATGAAGGCGTCTTCGTCGCGCAAACCGCGCAGGTCCAACCACAAGGCGCCGCGGACGATTCGGCCGATTACGGGGATCGGCAAGCGTCGAAAATCGGACGCGATCTGGGTCAGCAGCCGACCGGCGCCGCGCCAGCGCGACGTCGGATGAATGCGGAGCGCGAAGCTCGGAATGGTATAAACCGGCAACGCCCCGCTGCCCATTTGACTGTGGCACGGCGCGATGTCGATCGTGACGGCGTTCTCGTGGGCCGCGGCGAAGTGGGCGGTCAGTACGGGCAGAAGCCGCTTGGCCATGGCCTCGATTTCAGCCGCGGGACGGGTCAGCATGGCAAGCGTCGGCAATCGTTCGGCCAGACGATCGGGGTCGGCATAGAGTCTAAGCGTGGCGCCGAGCGCGGCGATCGTCATCTTGTCGAGCCTGAGTGCGCGTTTCAGCGGATTGCGGCGGATTTTGTCGATCAGATCCTTGCGCCCGACGACGATCCCCGCCTGAGGGCCGCCGAGCAATTTGTCGCCGCTGAACGTGACCAGGTCCGCTCCGGCTCGAATCGATTCGGCGGGGGTCGGTTCGTGCTGAAGGCCGTAGCGCTCCAGGTCCGCCAGGGTGCCGCTGCCGAGGTCGACGACGAACGGAATGCCTTTTTCACGAGCAAGATCGGCAAGATTTTTTTCCGGCACGGCGGCGGTGAATCCTTGGATCGCGTAATTGCTCATATGAACCTTGAGAATTAGGCCGGTACGCTTGGAAACCGCGTTGGCGAAGTCCGCTAAATGGGTACGATTGGTGGTGCCGACTTCGAGCAGACGGCATCCCGCCCGGTTCATGATTTCCGGCAGGCGGAAGGAGCCGCCGATTTCGATCAACTCGCCCCGCGAGACTGGCACTTCCTTGCGAAGCGCGAAGGTGTTGAGAACGATTAAAAGCGCCGCGGCGTTGTTGTTGACGACGGTCGCGGCCTCCGCGCCGGTGAGCTGGGTCAGCCACGATTCAAGATGGCTGTCGCGCTCGCCGCGATGCCCGGCATCGAGATCGAATTCCAAATTCGAAGGTTCGGCCGCGGCGGCCAGGACGGCCTCGATCGCCTCGGGCGCCAACAAGGCGCGCCCGAGATTTGTGTGAAGCACGGTTCCGGTCAGATTGAATACCCTGCGCAACGATGGGGCCGAGGGGCCCGCCAACGCGGATTCGACGCGAACGGCAAGAGCTTCCGCCGCCACCTCCGGCAATTCGGATTCCGATGCCGCAAACGTTTCGCGAAGCCGCGCCAATTCGTTTCGCAACGCGTCGGTCGTCGATTGTCGGCCGAACCGTTCGACGAGGGACACGAATGCCGCCGTCCGCAAGGTCTTGTCGACCGACGGGATGGCCGCTTGCGAGGGGATGCCGTCTTTCGCCATGTAAATCATGAATCCTCTCGCGTCGAACGTGCAGGGCGCCGACGTCCCCGTGGCGGCATTCGGGCTAAGGGCTTGCGTTACTCCGCCGCTCTCGCGGGCGTTTCGTGTGCGGCAAGGAAATGCTGCGCTTCCAGAGCGCTCATGCATCCGCTGCCAGCCGCCGTCACTGCCTGGCGGAATATCTTGTCTTGTACGTCTCCAGCGGCGAATACCCCGGGTATATTGGTCTTGGTGCTTCCAGGCGCGGTCAAGAGATAGCCCTCGGCGTCCATATCGAGTTGTCCCTTGAACAATTCGGTGTTCGGCACGTGACCGATGGCAATGAACACGCCGTCGAGCGCGAGTTCGGTCGGCGTGCCGGTCTTGACGTTCTTGATTCGCAGGCCGGTGACGCCGGGAGGGTTGTCGGCGCCGAGTATCTCATCGACGACGGAGTTCCAGATGACCGTCACTTTCGGGTGCGCAAGCATGCGGTCCTGGAGGATTTTCTCGGCGCGCAGGGTGTCCCGCCTATGGATGAGGGTCACCTTCGATGCATGATTGGTGAGATAGAGCGTCTCCTCGACGGCCGTGTTCCCGCCGCCGACGACGGCGACCGCCTTGTTGCGGAAGAAAAAACCGTCGCACGTCGCGCACGCGGATATGCCGAAACCGCGGAATTTTTCCTCGCTGGACAGGCCGAGCCAGCGCGCCGAAGCGCCCGTCGCGACGATGACGGTATCGGCGACGTAGGAATCGCCGGAATCGCCCCTGAGCTCGAACGGACGCCGGCTCAGGTCGGCCGCGGTCACCGTGTCGTCGATAAAGCGCGTGCCCACGTGATTCGCCTGGGCGCGCATCTGCTCCATGAGCCATGGGCCTTGAATGACGTCGGCGAATCCCGGGTAGTTCTCGACGTCCGTCGTGATCGTCATTTGCCCGCCCGGCTGCAGCCCCGAAACGACGATCGGATTCAGGTTGGCTCGGGCCGCATAGATGGCCGCGGTGTATCCGGCCGGGCCGGAACCGACAATCAACACCTTTGTGCGATGCGTGGTCGACATTGAGTTTCTCCGATTGCGACACGATAGCCGATCTTCGCGTCCAGCCTTCGAGACGGCGAACGCACACTCCCCCTCGCGGGCGCGTCGTCGCCTCCCGCGTAACCTTCGTAACGTCGTTCCTTGGCGAAAGCCGCAGCCGTCAGCGGCTGTACTCGGGATTGTCGCCAACGCCCTTCATTTGATTGCGCGGTACCAGGATGTAGAGCCCCATGGCGCGCATCATTTTGTCCGAACTGGCCAAGCAGATCGGCTGTAATGCCTTGAATACTTTTCCGGCAACCGTGTCGTTCCAGAACCACTCGCTGATCTGGTGCGGCGTGCTGGCGCCCGGTCGTGCCGCGGCGGATTCGAAGTAGTAGGCCCGCAAATCCTCGCAGGCGAGTTTCAGCACCTCGCCGACCGATAGGCCCGGTTTCGGGCTTTCTTTCGGTATCTCGCGCAAGAACGACGCGACGTAGGTGCCGGCGTCCGCGATCGGCAAGCCGCTGGCGCCGACCGTGGTGCGCTTGCGCCGCTTGACCGAGATGTCGTACCAAGGCCCCAACTGGCCGATCTCCTCGATCAACGCCACGTTCAAATCCTGTTTCTGGCTGCCGTCGTCGATGACCGCCTTTCGTATCGGGACCGGGCAGGCATAGCCTTCCTGCTCGGCTTCGCTGAAGGATTGCTGCCCCGGGGCATCGTCGGGGAAATCCTTCAGCACCGGGCCGCTGCTTTCGTTCAGAAGATCCAACGTCGCCTTCAGCACCCTGTGCTGAAATGCCGGGTCGCCGGGCACACCCAACGGACGGCCAAGCGGGAACGGCACCCACAGCGCACGCGGCGGATTGATCTGCGTCGTGTGCTCGCGCACCAGGCTGATCGACGTTGTGGATAGCCCTTCCTCCTCGAGATAATGTGCCAGCCCGCCCACGGCGCGCGTGCAGCGCGGTCAGACAGGCACCAGCAGTACCGTATCGACGGCGTCGCTTTTCAAGAGGCCAGCCAGATGGCGCACGGTCTTTTCCATTTCCCGCGGATCGGTCGCGCCCATGAACGAGTAATGATACGACGCGACGGAACCGATGGCGCCGTCTTTGGCCGCCTCGTTCAGCCGATCGATGGGGAAGACGACGTTGTGGTCTTCCTGGAAGCCGGTGCGGTCGAAATTGACCGAAATATGGCTCATGACCAGATCGTTGCTGTCGAGATCGCCGGGGATCAGGCGAAAGTCGGCGGTTCCTTCCATGAATGGGCGATCGCCGCGCGGCTGTAGGCCGGCGGTCGAAATGATGGCGACGCGACGCTTGTTGGCGGGAGAGGCCGGCACCCAGGGGGTGCTCGGGAATGTCGGGCATTCGAGTTGGAGAAGGTAATCCCGCTCCCATTCGGGCATATCGGCGAGCCGAACCATGCATTCCTCCTGCGCCGGACGGATCGGTAGACCGTCCATTATCGATTAATCGTGATTTTAGAGAGGCGCCGCAGTGCTGCCAATCGGCGTGGTGCCTGGAAAGGCCCATTTCCATAGGCCACGGCGGAAAGGGTCGACAGCACCCTCGATAAATAGGCGACTGCGCCATGGTGGCATAGGCGTCGTTTCCGGCGGCGGCGCCCCGACGGACAATCATTGGGCCGCGCATCGAAAAAACGTTAGAAGCCGTTCGACAATGTTGTCGATTGGAACGAAGCGACCGCCCTCTACACGAAGGCAGACGCCAAAATGTGGGTAC
This sequence comes from uncultured Hyphomicrobiales bacterium, assembly GCA_964504425.1. GTDB lineage: Bacteria > Pseudomonadota > Alphaproteobacteria > Rhodospirillales > 2-12-FULL-67-15 > CAZDFF01. The sequence continues at coordinate 3,349 of CAZDFF010000046.1, read as the reverse complement.
GATGGACCGGCCCGGGTGGGATATGGTTCGCTTCCTTACGGAGCCGCGGTCTTGGCCGTCAGATGTTGCAGCAGCGCCAGCAGACTTCTCAGAATGGCCGTCGGCGTGGGGGGGCAGCCCGGGATGTGAAGATCCACCGGGACGACTTCCGAAACTCCGCCGACGACCGCATAGCTGCCCGCAAAACAACCGCCGTCCAAGGCACAGTCGCCGACAGCGACGACCCATTTGGGATTAGGCGTGGCGTCGTATGTCCGCTTCAATGCCTCGCGCATGTTCTTGGTGACCGGGCCGGTCACCAGCAGAACGTCGGCGTGGCGCGGTGAAGCGACGAATCGTATACCGAAGCGCTCGACGTCATAGAAGGGATTGCTCAGCGCATGAATCTCCAGTTCGCAGCCGTTGCAGGAACCGGCGTCGACCTCGCGGATCGAAAGACTTCGACCCAGCCGCTTGCGCGCCACGCCGCCGAGCTCGGCGGCGAGCTCCTCGACCGCCGTGTCGCTCGGCGACGGAGGAGGCTCGGTGAGCGGCGATCGGATCAGGCTTTCGAAGAGCAACTTTCGCATGACGGTTCGCCTTCAGGGCGCGATGCTCTAGGCATCGTGGCCCGAATAGGAGCAATTGAACGATTTGTTGCATAAGGGGAAGTCGGCGACGATGTTGCCTTCGATCGCGGCTTCCAAGATCGGCCATTGAAACCAGGACGGGTCGCGCAGGTGGCAGCGCGTGATCGTGCCGTCCCGCGCGAGGCGCAACCACACTAATATATCGCCGCGAAAGCCCTCGACCAGCGCCATGCCTTCGCGTATCTCGCCCGCACGCGGCGGATCGATCCGCAAGGGACCTGCGGGCAGCAAATCGAGTATCCGTTCGATCAGCGATAAGCATTGCTCGACTTCGCGAATGCGGATCCAAACGCGCGCATCGGCGTCGCCGTCCTGCAACACCGGCACATCGAAAGAGAGCGTGTCGTAAGGCGGATATCTTAGCGCACGCCGGGCGTCGAAGGCGCGTCCCGAGGCCCGCCCGACAAAGCCGCCCGCGCCGTATTGGCGGACCAAGGCCGGTTGGGCGACGCCGGTGCTGACCGTTCGGTCCTGCAGGGAGGCCGTGTTGTCGTAAAGATCGACGAGCTTCGGGAAACGGCGCCGAATTTCCGCGATCAATGCACGGAGCGCGGCCGCGCCATCCTCGGCAAGGTCAAGGGCGACTCCGCCGGGCACGATGCAGTCGCGCATCAAGCGGTGCCCGAAGCAGACGGCGGCGGCACGCAGCGTGCGTTCGCGCAACGCGCTGCAATGCGCATGCATCAAGGAAAATGCGGCATCGTTGCAAACGGCGCCGATGTCGCCGAGATGGTTCGCAAGCCGCTCCGTTTCCGCCATGAGCGCACGCAGCCATACGGCCCGGCTCGGCACGTCGATCCCTAGTGCGGCTTCGGCAGCGCGCGCAAAGGCGTAGGCATAAGCAACCGTGCTGTCGCCCGAGGTTCGGCCGGCGAGACGCGCGCCGCGATCGAGATCGGCGCCGACCATGAGTCCCTCGATCCCCTTATGGACATAGCCGAGCCGTTCCTCGAGTCGGACCACGGTTTCGCCGCTTGCGGTGAAGCGAAAGTGGCCCGGTTCGATGATTCCGGCATGCACGGGCCCCACCGGAATTTGGTGCAGGCTTTCGCCCTCGACCGGCAAGAACTCGTAGTCGGTGGCCGGTGGCGAGGGTTTCGGGGCGGACTTGAGCGGATGTTGCACGTTCCAATGGCCGTGATCGAGCCATGGGCGCGTGTCGGGTAATCCGACCGCGCGCAAACCGAACAGATCGTGGATCGTGCGTTCCAAGCGAAGTGCGGGCGGATGCCGTTGTCCGACCGACGGGTAGTATCCCGCCGAACTGTCGAGGCTGATGACGCCGATGTCTCCGGCTTCTTCGTCGAGCAGGGCCATGTGGACGGCATCGGATTCCCCCCATAGACCGAGGAGCGTCCAGTGCCCGGCGGCAAGTTGCCCGGCGGCGTGGTTCCAGATCGTGGGATCGACGATGGCACGCCGCCAAGGGCGATGGCCTTGTATCCGCCGGCCTTCGGATATGAGATCGATGAGCGTCGGCATGTCCCGCTATCCTCCCGACTATCCGAGCTGACTCGCCACGTGCTGGAACCAAGCGACCAGCGGCGGAGGTAGGTAGATGCCGGCTGCGAATACCAGCGTGAAGTGAACGTACATCGGCACATACGATGCTTCGGCGCGCGCGGTACTGCCTTTCGGTTCACCGAAAGCGATGCCGGTGGTCCGCAGGAGCAACGCGCCGAAGGCGACGAGCAGCCCGAATACCAACAGGATTGCGAGCAGCGGCTGCCGCGCGAAAGTGGAGGTGACGATCAGGAACTCGCTCATGAAAACGCCGAGGGGCGGCAAGCCGGCAATCGCGACGACGCCGATGACCAGGCCCCAGCCGAGTCCGGGATGGGATTCGGTAAGCCCCCGGATATCGGCGATCTTTTGCGTGCCCTTGATCTGGGCGATGTGACCGACCGCATAGAAGATCGCGGATTTGGTCAGGCTGTGCATCACCATGTGCAGAAGTCCGGCGAAATTCGCGAGCGGTCCGCCCATGCCGAAGGCGAACACGATGATGCCCATGTGTTCGATCGAGGAGTAGGCGAACATCCGTTTGATGTCGCGCCGGCGGTAAAGCATGAAGGCGGCGAATATGAGCGAAACCAGCCCCATGGTCACCATCAGGGGGCCGGGGGCGATCGCGTCCGGGTTGGCGGTAAGTAGGATCTTAAACCGCAGAACCGCGTAGAGCGCGACATTCAGGAGCAGCCCCGACAGAACGGCGGATATCGGGGTGGGGCCCTCGGCATGCGCGTCGGGCAGCCAAGCGTGCAGCGGGGCGAGGCCGACCTTGGTGCCGTAGCCGAGCAGCAGGAATACGAAGGCCACGTTGAGGAGAGCCGGATCGAAAGCGCCGGCGTGCTCGATCAGCGTCAGCCAAACCATGGCGTCCTGGCCTTCACCGATCACCGGACGCGCGGCCATGTAAACGAGGATTGTGCCGAACAGCGCCAATGCGATGCCGACGCTGCCGAGAATAAAATATTTCCAGGCGGCTTCTAGCGCCTCGTGCGTGCGGTAGATGCCGACCATCAGCACGGTCGTGAGTGTGGCAAGTTCGATCGCGACCCACATCAGGCCGATGTTGCCGGACACGAAGGCGAGGTTCATGCCGAACATCATGATCTGATACATGGCATGATAAAATCGCAGGTTCTTCGTCGTCAGGCGGCCGGTTTCCAGTTCGTGCGCGATGTAGCTGCCGCTGAACACGCTGGTCGTGAATCCGA
>CAZDFF010000045.1:0-17228 GCA_964504425.1 uncultured Hyphomicrobiales bacterium | reverse complement strand
ACCCAAAAGGCGAATCGCGAAACGGGGGTTGCGGGCCGTATGTCCCGCCGAATCGAAAAGGATTGCGTGACGTGACCGACAATGAGAAGACCAAAATCGGGTTCGTGGCATGGATCGACGCTGTGGACAGAAAGGTCGAGTATTGGCTAACGTTTTTGTTTTACGGATACCTGTTCGCGATCCTTACGCTCGAAGTCATCGGCCGCGCGATCGGACACTCGATCGTATGGGCGGTCGAAACCTCTCTCTACGCGTTCATCTGGCTGACGTACTTGTCAGCGGCTCAGTTGGCGCGCAATAGAGAGCACCTCGCCTTCACGCTGTTCCGCGACCGAATGAACCGAGCCGGCCAGTTCGTGTGTCTGGTGATTTCCGACATGTGCCTGGGCGCTATCTCCCTGGTGATTGTCTATTACATGTGGAACCCGCTCGCGGACGCGATCCGGTTCGATCAGCAAATGACCGGCGCCGACGCACCGATCTGGCTGGCCATGATCGCCGTTCCGGTCGGGTGGATCGTCGTCTTTATCCGCGTCGTTCAGCGGTTCGTCCGCCTCGTTGGGGACTTCCGCGCCGGGCGGCCGCTCGCGTCGAGCGTCGAGGGAGAAGCCCTGCTGTCGATCGGGAGCGAAAAGCCGACAAGCGAGAAATCGACAGGCGAACAACAGGCCCCAGCCGCGACGTCGCCTTGCGCGGTCCCGAAGCCGACCGCACCATAGACGCACCGGAAACCTCCACGAGGGCATGCAATCATGGACATCTATCTGACCCTGTCGTCGGTTTTTCTTGTCGCGCTTTTGATCGTCGGGGTCGAAATCGTGGCGATCCTAGGCGTCGGTGCGATCCTTTTCACGCTGAACACGGCGCAATTCCCGATGACAAACGTCAGCCTGACGATGTTCGACGCGTTGAATTTATTTCCCCTGATCGCGCTGCCGCTATTCATTCTTACGGGTGATCTCGTCGCCGAAGGCGGCATCGCGGCGCAGATCATGAAGTTCGCGCGCGCCGCCATCGGCTGGGCCCGAGGCGGATCGGTATTGACGGCCATACTCGCATCCGGTTTTTTTGCCGCAATTTCGGGTTCGAACGCGGCAACGACGGCAACTATCGGCCGGATCGTCATTCCCGACATGGTCAAGGACCGGTATCCCCCGGCATTCGCCGCCGCAACCGTCGCTGCCGGCGGAACGGTCGGAATTATTATCCCCCCCAGTATCATGTTCATCTTATACGGCGTCACGGTTGGCGTCAGTGTCGGCGATTTATTTCTCGGTGGAATTCTGCCGGGATTGATCATGGTGCTAGCGATGACGCTGGCCGGCTACATTGCCTGTCGGATGTACGGTTACGACGAATTCGTCCCATTCTCGCTGTCCAAGCTGGTCGCCGCGTTCTTGGACACGAAGTACGCCGTCGGCGCCATCGTCCTCATGTTGGGCGGAATCTATCTTGGAATCTTCACGCCGACAGAGGCTGGGGCCGTCGCCTGCGCCTATTGCCTGGTGATAGGCAAGTTCGTGACTCGAAAGATCAAGATCAGAGACCTGCCCGACATCATGTCGCGGAGTGGACGGATTTCCGGTCTGGTCGCGCCGGTGATCGCGCTCGCGGTCGTGTTCTCGCAGAATCTCGCTATCGTCCGAGTGCCGGAATTGCTTGTGAACGCCTTCGTCTCGGTCAGCAGCAATCCCACGATCATCATCTTGATGCTCTTCGTGCTGTTGCTAATCGTCGGCTGCGTGATGGAAACGGCGCCGAACGTGCTGCTGCTGGCGCCGATTTTGGCGCCGTTTGCCGTCAGCCTGGGCCTACATCCCGTTCATTTCGGCGTCTGGATGACCTGCGTTCTGGCGATCGGGTTCGTGACGCCGCCGATCGGCCTAAACCTGTTCGTGGCGGCGGCGATGTCGAATTCCTCGGTCTTGGACGTGGCCAAGGCTGTGATGCCGTTTCTGATTGCCTTGATGATCGCCGTTCTTCTGATCGCATTCATCCCGCAATTGACGTTGGCCTTTATCGAACTGGAGGCCGGAATCCGACTTTGGTGACCGCATGCGTTTTCAACCTTGGGAGTGAAAGATGAAGCTTTATCATTTTGCCGGCTCGGCGTCGGCGTTTCGCGTTCGCATTGCCTTGAATTTGAAACATATTTCCTACGAGGGCATTTCCATCGACATCACCAAGGGCGAGCAGTTCGCGCCCGAATACCTGAAGGTCAATCCGGTCGGCGTGGTGCCGAGCCTGTCGCACGAGGGGCGCGTGTTGACCGAATCCCTTGCGATCATCGAATATCTCGACGAAATCCAACCGAACCCGCCGTTGCTGCCGGCCGACCCGGCGGACCGCGCTCGCGTCCGCGCGATCGCCCTGTCGATGGCGTGCGGCATCCAGCCGCTGCATCCCGGGCGGATTGTCAACTATCTGACTAAGGAAATCGGTGCGCCCGGGGACAAGGCGCAGGCTTGGTGCACGCACTGGATCGACCTCGGGATGCGGGCCGTCGAGACGCTGATTTCCGCCGACGGCAAGGCCGGAAAATTCTGTCACGGCGACGCGGTCTCGTTGGCTGACACGGTGCTGGTCGCGCAAGTCTATGTCGGCGTGAATAGATTCAAGATGGATTTCTCGAAATCCTGCCCGACAGTGTGGAAAATCTATCAGAATTGCATGGCCCTACCGGCGTTCGAGAACGCCGCGCCACACGTCGTGGCGAAGGCGGCATAGGGTCGGCGCCCGGGCGGCGCGACGCGAAGATCGGCTCGTCGGACCAACCCGTAATGATGAAATTGTACGATTTCGTCAATTCGTCGTCGTCGTTCCGCGTCCGCATTGGCTTGCACTGGAAGGACATAGGCTTCGAAAGCGTCTCGGTCGACCTGATCGCCGGAGAGCAACTCGCGCCCGAATACCAACGGATCAATCCGACGTCCTTGGTGCCTTGCCTGGTCGACGGCGCCGTCGCGGTCGGCGAGTCGCTGGCGATTCTGGAATACCTGGAAGCGATTCGGCCGACGCCGCCGCTGTTGCCGTCCGACGCCGCAGGCCGGGCGCGGATGCGGTCGCTGGCGTTGACGATGGCGTCGGGGATCCAGCCGCTGCACACGGAACGGACAGAACTGCGTCTCGCCGAGGTGCTGGGCGCGTTCGACGAACGGGTGCTCGCTTGGTGCCGGCATTGGATCGGGGTCGGAATGGACGCCTTGGAACGGCGGCTGCGCGACGAGGTCGAGACGGGGGACTTCTGCCATGGTGCCGCCCCGACGGTCGCCGATGCCGTATTGGTGCCGCAGGTTTATGCGGCGGCCCGGCGGTTCGGTTTCGACGTTCGCAAGGGGCGACCGCGAATTGCCGCGATTTTCGGACGATGTATGGAACTTCCGGCGTTTCGCCGTGCCGCGCCGCCCGGCCCGTCGCCGGAAGAATGGGGGCGGGCATGAACCGCTTTTCTTCGCCGCCGCCTTCGTAATAGAGGAACCGCGCACAATGACTTTCAATCGTCGTCAATTTCTAGCGACCGCCGTCGCCGTCGCCGCCGCAGCATCGGCTTTCCCGGCCGAGGCCCGCACCGCCAAATTCAAGGCCGTCGCGTTCGATGCCTTTCCGGTGTTCGACCCCCGGCCGATCTTCAAGCAATTGGAAACCTTGTTTCCCGGACGCGGCAACGAAATCGCCATCGCCTGGCGTACCCGCCAGTTCGAGTACACCTGGCTGCGAACGGTGGCGGGAAAGTACGCCGACTTTTGGTCGGTGACGGGCGACGCCCTCCGGTTTGCCGCGACGCAATTGAAACTCGATCTGCCCGACGCCCGGCATCGGCAGATCATGGAAGGCTATCTGCGCGTCGCGGCTTGGCCCGATGCGCCCGAGTCGCTGCTAAAATTGAAGGCCAAGGGCTTGAAGCTCTCGTTCCTTTCCAATTTCACCGCGCCGATGCTGGAGGCGGGAATTCGCAATGCTAAGCTGGAAGGGGTGTTCGACGATATCTTCAGTACCGACCGGGTCCGGGTCTTTAAGCCGCATCCGCGCGCCTATCGGATGGCGATGGAGGAATTCGGACTGAAGCGCGAGGAAATCCTCTTCGTCGCCTTCGCCGGATGGGACGCGGCCGGTGCCAAGATGTTCGGTTACGAAACGTTTTGGGTGAACCGGCTCGGTCTTCCGCCGGAAGAGCTAGGCGTAGCCGCGGACGGCGTCGGCCGCACCTTGGACGATCTGGTTGCCTATGTGGAGAAACACTGACGCCCACCGACGGCGCTAGAGGTCGAGGACGATTCGCCGCGGTCCGCCGCCGGGCGGCGCTTTGACGTGGGCCTTGCAGATCAGCGCCGTTCCCGGCTCGGGCTCGGCGAGCGTCTCGCGCAGATATTCGACCTCGCCCTCGAGCACCTTCACGGCGCACGCGCCGCACATGGCGGAGCGACAGCCGTAATCGGGCTTCAGGCCGACGTCCTCGGCGAGATCGAGTATGGATCCCAGCTCCGGGTCCCACGCGGCGGTGATGCCTGATTTGGCGAAGGTGACCTCGACCGGTTGGGAGTCGGTGTCGGATTCGGATTCCGCGCAATCGCGTGTCTGTTCCATGAGGCTTTTCCTTTCCGCCCGGCTAGCGGTTGCCGGGCACGGGTGCGGGCACGATTTCCGCCGCTCGCCACGGCGCGGCCAGGATGCCGCCGAGCCGGACGATGTCGACGGCATAGAACCGGACTTTCCGGTCGCTGAGCATGGACAAGGCGACATCGCCGGATTCCCAGGCGATTTCCGCGCGTCCGGTCAGATAAAGGCCGTCACCGCTGTCGAAGTCGGGAAACAGCAGTCCGACGCGGGGATTGGCGAGGATGTTGCCCATCGTGTTGAACTGCGAATTACCCACGAACTCGGGCCATATGAGAGTCCGGTCGTCCTCCAAGTCGACGAATCCGGAAAACCCGCCGCGGTGCGAGACGTCGATGCCGTGAACCGGATTGCCGTCGTCGTCGGGGTGGGATGATACAATGAAAAAGGTATCGGCGGTTCCGATCCAGGATTCTTCGTCGGGTTCGAGCAAGGGGTGGGGCTCCGTCGTGCGCCGCGGGGGTGGGCTTACCGTCGGACCGCGCTCGACCGTCCGTGCCCGGATATATCGTGGGCAGTTTCCGAAGCACTGCTCGGCCCTTATACGGAGGGTTCCGCCGTCGTAGGAAACGATCCGTCCGTTCACCGTGTTGCGGCGGCGCGTGGGAAATTCGATGCCGAGAACACTGATGCGGGCGCCGGCGGCAAGGGCGCCGGCAAGCGGGTCCGCGGGATGAAGGGTCGCCGATATTTCCAGTGTGCGGGTATCCAGCGCCGCCGCAAAACCTGGCGTGCCCGACACGATGGTTGCCCAGGGGCGGCCGGCGCGATCCAACGCGGCGACTACCAGGAATGGGAGTTGCGCCACGAAGGTCCGGACTTCCTCGGTCATGTAGTCGCGAATGCCGCGCCGGCCGAATTTTTCGATCCGCTCACGCAGGCCCAGCCGCTCTTGCAGCTTCCGAGCTACCGCGTGAAACGGGGACGTGGGCTTGTTCCATCCGGGTTCGGACAACGGACCTACCTCTTGACGAGGGGCGACGTCGCCCACCAGTAACCGAGCGCGACAAACACGGAACCCGCGATCGCGTTGCCGGCGCTTACCCAAAAAAGGTTGTGGACGACACCGCCGAAGGACAGCGTTTCGGGGTGAGGGCCGAGCAGGGCGACGGCGAAAAGCGTCATGTTCGCGACGCTGTGTTCGAATCCGCTCGCGATGAACGCCAGCAGGCACCAGAAGATGACGATGCACTTCGCCGTATCGCTTTCGATCCTTGCGATTATCCAGAGCGCGAGGCACACGAGCCAGTTGCAGAGAATTCCGAGCGCGAACAGTTCGAGCCCAGTCTTGCTCAGTTTCGCCTCCATCACGCCGTACAGGAGGTCGCCGCCGAACTTCAGCAGGACGCCGAATCCGCCGGCGAAGAACAGCACGCTGAGGATCACGGCGCCGGCGAGGTTTCCAAACCAAGACAACAACCAAGCCGCGAGCAAGTCGCGCAACGTCGTGCGACCGTGCAGCCAGCCGACGGTCATGTACATCGTGTGGCCGGTGAACAGTTCCGAGCCGGCGAAGGTCACCAAGGTGAGGGCGATCCCGAATGTCGCGCCCATCACGATTCCGCGAATCGACTCATCGACAAAGGCGCCGACGCTGAAGATCAGGATGATGCCGAATCCGACGTAAATTCCCGCCATCATGGCGCCGATGAGGAACGACATCGGCGCGTCTTTAACGACCGCGGCCTTGGCTTCGGCGACCTTGGCGAAGTGCTCGAGCGTATCGACGTACATCGTTCATGCCGCGGTCGTTGCGGGTGTCGGCGGGTCGTCCGAAAACGGCACGTGACTGAAGGTTTTCGCGACGATCCGCCAGCCCTCATTGAGACGCAGCAGGCTCAGGTAGTCCGTGAAGAGTTTGCCGTTGATCAGCAGTTGGACTTTCGCGCATGCCGCGCCGGCGCTCGAAAGGTCGATCGTCAGGATAAGGTCGCGTCGAGGAGCTCCCTGACTCTTCGGGCTCGGGCGGGCGGCGACGTAGGCATAGACTTTTTCCATGCCGTCGTCGTCGAGCTTGCCGCCGATCGCGCAATAGAGATGGCAGGACGGGTGAAACACCCGCTTCAATCGTTCGGGATCGCCGTAATGCCATCCGTCGAAGTAGATTTTCAATACCTCGACGATTTGGGCGTGGTCGTCGTGCGAGTCGGTCATCGATTTCGGCGCCTGCATGATGCGGCCGGAAAACGCAAGGGCGGGGACGGCCGTTGCGACGCCGGACCAGTCAAATCAAGTCGTTGGCTGTTTCTAGAGACGAAGGGGGAGGAGTCCAAACGAGTAAATTTTTGGACTCGGACAAGAAATTTTGATCGAAAAGCGAAGGCGCCGGACGGGGCCGAAAATTGGGCTAATGCCGAGTTTTCCGTTCCACGTGCCGTCGGCGCACCGGCTTTCTCCAGCAGGCGGCGGTTATTTTGGCTTCATCGAGAAGCCACGCACGCAATTTTTCGACCTTCGGCGTCTTGAACGCCTTCGACGGGCCGACAAGGTAGTACCCGAGATCGAGAAATATGATCAAGTCGAAGGGATAGACCAATTTTCCCGAGGCGACGTCGTCGCAAGTCAGTCCTAGGCGCCCCAACGCGATGCCGCAATCTTCGATGCTGGCCTGCACGGCGAGTTCCGAAAGGCTGAAGCGGGGACCGGCCAGGGTATCGATGCCCTCGACGTTGGCGGCCTTCAGCCACATGTCCCAATCCGGGCGGAAATGGGTGAAAAAGTAGGAATCGTCGTGCAGGAGAATCTGCGAGCCCAAGTCATGAGGGTTCGAAAGGCCGTTTCCCGTGCGTTGCATTCGGCGAGGACTGCAAATGGGCGTGACAGCCTCGTCGAAGAGCTTCTCGACGTGAAGGTCGGAGTAACGGCCGTGGCCGAAACGGATCGCCACGTCGACGCCGTCGTCGGCAAAATCCGTCAATTCCCGCTTGGCAAGAATACGAACGTCGACGTCGGGGACTTTTGCGGTGAATTTATGCAGGCGGGGAAGAAGCCATTTCGACGCGAAAGCAGGAGCCACGTCGATGGTCAGCACCTCGCGGTCTCGGCCGCGGCCAATGTTCGAATGAACGAATTCATCCAACTCATCCAGCGTTGTGGCGATGCGATCGAATCCTTGAGCGATGCCGCCGGCGATCAGGCGGCCTGCGTCGGTCAGGTGCATTGTGCGATTGTCGCGACGGAAGAGTTCGACTCCTAAATGCGCTTCTAGAGAGCCGATTTGGTAGCTGACGGCCGCCGGGGTCACGCACAGTTCGTCGGCAGCCAGCTTGAAGTTGTTATGACGCGCCGCGACCTCGAATGCCCGTAATGCGTTGAGCGATGGAAGCGCGCGGCGCATAGCCAAATCTCGCCCTTGGGGGTAAGGGATCGAACCGTCTCATTATAGGCACTATCGGAGTCAATTCATATTTCTTTAATGAGACCGTTGGTTAGCGGAAAGATCGCCCCATAGAAAATATGCACTCTAATATGTTACGCGGCTGGCTTTCTTCATGACTGGGCGCAACATCCCCCGCCATAGGCGCCTTATGGTTGTTCCTACCAAAAGCTCAATCCAGATATTGCCCTTCGCCGCTCGGCGGGTACTGCAACGATCCGTCGGTAATATTTACCTGATCGGCTCGAAAAATTCCCTGATATCGAACGATTTTTCCCTATTCTAGCGAGCAGGGAATTTAGCCAAGTTCTCCAGGATTGTTGCGGTTCTCAGTGGAATGAATTGCCTTCATTTAGACCAACCTCGGAAAAACTCCCTGCAAATTCCCGTGGAACAGGGAATTCACGCCAGAGACGAGTTCGCTCAAGACTGCCCGCACCACCACTCGTTCTCTCAGCGAACCGTCTCCGGAATCCGGGATTATCCCTTTGACACCCGTAGTTCATTATGCCATACTCCCTTCAACAAGGAGGAAGTCATGGCTAAGTCGTTTACCGTACAGGACTTTTTCAAGCGTTTTCCCGATGACGACGCTTGCCTGGAACACCTGTTCCGCACCCGCTTTGGCGATCAGGTGCAATGTCCTAAATGCGCCAAGATTGGGAAGTTCCACCGCATTAAACGGCACCCTGCGTATGAGTGCGCGTGGTGTGGTTTCGAGATATTCCCGATGGTCGGAACGCCCTTCGCCCGGACGCATGTCCCGCTTCAAAAGTGGTTCTATGCGATGTACCTGTTCACCACGTCGCGCCACGGCGTTCCCGCCAAGGAACTGCAACGCCAGTTGTCCGTGACGTACAAGACGGCGTGGCGCATGGGCCACGAAATCCGCAAGTACATGGGCGACGTTGACGGCGATGATGGACTGTCGGGAACGGTAGAGGCCGACGAAACCTACATCGGCGGTGGGCCGCGCCACAAAGGCAAGCGCGGGCAATTCCGTTGGCAGGAAGAAAAGACGACTGTGTTTGGCATGGTGGAGCGCGGCGGCGAAGTTATCACGCGAGTCGTTCCCAATGCGCGGCGCGATACGCTCATTCCGATCATCAAGGAGAACGTCGCGCAGGGCTCTACAATCTCGACCGATGAACATCATTCGTACAAGGCACTCCCGAAGCATGGGTACGCGCACGAAGTGGTGAAGCATCGCGACCGCGAGTACGTTCGCGGCACGGCGCACACGAACACCATCGATAACTTCTGGTCGCAATTGAAGCGGGCGATCAAAGGAACGCACGTGCATGTGTCGCCTAAGCATCTTCCGAAGTACCTCGCGGAGTTCGAATACCGCTACAATCTTCGGAAGGCTCCGAACCTGATGTTTGATCGGCTGCTACAGGCGTTTTAGTCATCGCGTCCAGAAGGCGGTCGAACCTTTCGGTATCGCCTTCTGATGGATGCTCCTTGCAAAACCGCTTTATCTGGCCGGTTTCGCGGACTTCGTGCAGGGAGAGATTTTTGCCGCGCGACATTACGGTTCACATTTCAGTTGTTGGGTTAGAACAACGGCGTTTGGATTTTTCGCAATGACTGTTACTTCGTATAACCCCCGTGGATTTTGGACCACTGAGCGAATGCCCTCGGGCTCCATCTGATTTGGGCCGGACACAAAATCGACGCGGCCGGTATCTCGATTTTTTATCCGCAGACCCAAGGCGCCTCCACGCGCCTCAAATGTGGCGCTGTAGGGGAGCCCTGCTATCCGAACAAGGCGTATGATAGAGGGCTGTTTAATTTCGTCGTCTATTCCCTCCGCCTGGGACAATCCCTCAATCTTTCCACACCACTCCGCTATCCTCTCGGGTCGAAATACGTAAATGGTCATCCCGACGCAAAATAGGACGGCGCCTGGGAAAAGGATGCGTCTCGTGATCGGCTCCCCCCATAAGGTAATCACCTTGGGGTAGATCAACATTCCCAAACCAATCACTATCGTGGTTGTGCCGATGACGATGGCCCACGAATCTGCCTGATTGCGCATGAGCCAGGATGCTGCTGAGGGCAGCCCGATGAGTTCCGCCCATTTCCCAAGATTGGAAACCGCGTCTTGAGGGGAGATGCTTGCGGCCGTCACGGCAAGCCCCCCAACGGCGGTAACCGCAAACCAAATCTTTTTCCAAGCGCCCATGACGCAATCCCCGCTACATTCCCCTTAGGGATAATAGCATGGCCTATACGGGGGCCAAAGGGATAATCCCGCCGGAATCCTACAGAATGCCCCATTACCGGGGCGTTTGCAGGGGTGGGCGGGGCACGGTTTGGCGACGGCAGTCGAGTATTCGCGCCCAACGGTCAACAGCGCCGCATTGTTTGTCGGCAATATTGGTTCCGATTAATCTTCAAGTAATGAATGGATAGCTCGTCCATGGGAAAATAAAGCGCAGGCCGGCACGGAAAGGAATAGCAGGGTGATCACAATCGTTGCGGCGAGTCACGGGAAAGCATTTCGTCTATCACAAGGGGATCGAGTCCGGATCGGCCTTCCTGAAGGGCCCCAAGTGGCGGACATGTTCGCCTTCGTTCTGACCGACCTTGCCGAGGTACTGTCAACCGAACACACACGATCCTGCTGTACGCGACTGTCTCCGGCGATCGGCGAATCGTTTTATTCTAATCGCCGCCGGCCCATGCTTTTGCTCGTTGACGACACCTCGCCCGGTACCCACGACCTTCTTCTCTCGGCCTGCGATCAGGCACGGTATACGCTGCTCGGACATTCGGCTGCACATCGAAATTGCGTGGCCAATTTGGTGTCCGCACTCGGCGAACTTGATTTGGCTGCACCCGAGATACCGAGTCCGGTCAATTTATTCGAAAACGTAGCGATCGGATCTGACGGCACGCTCACAATCAAGCCTCCACTCGCAACCAAAGGCGATTCCATCACGCTCGAGGCTCTAATGGATGTGGTACTGGTGATATCTGCCTGCCCTATGGATATCGTGCCCACGAATGGGCCGGATCTTCGCCCGAAGGCGATTTCGGTGGAACGGCTCGTTACCCGATAGCATAATCCAGGTGGTGTCGAGTGCTGGCGGATGCCGGCGAACGACCATTATTCCAGCGGAGGTCAAAATGTCGCTACGATTTCTCTTATCGTCGGTATCGCGCCGTGCTGTTCTCGGCGTCGGGTTCATGGCGCTGGCCTTCTTTCCGGCCGTAGGTTCGGCGGCATCGCTCAAGGAAATTCAGGCTCGCGGCTACATGACGGTCGCCACCGAAGACGATTATGCGCCGTTCGAATTTGTCGAGGGTGGAAAGCCGAAGGGTTTCCATCACGATGTCGTTGCCGAATTGAAGAAGTATGCGAAATTCCAGATTCGGCAGGAAATCTTGCCGTGGACGGGGCTGCTGGCGGCAGTTACGACCGGCAAGTACGACACCGCCATCACCGGCTCGATTGTCAGCCAGGAGCGACTCCAGGTCTTCAATTTCGTGGCACCGATCGCGGGCGCCACGCACTATTACATCAAGCGCGTGAAGGACGATCGGATCAAGAGCGTGGCCGATCTGAACGGTCTCACCGTCGGCGTACAAGCGGGTAGCGTTCTTCTTTCGCGCCTGCCTGAACTCGCCGCGATGCTCAAGAAAACCGGCGGTAAGCTCGGAAAAGTCGTGGAGTACACGTCGTATCCGGAAATTTACGAGGATCTCGCGAATGGCCGGCTCGACTATGCGGTCAACGGTATAATAAGCGCGACATCGTTGGTGAAGGAGCGCGGCAAGGTCTTCGCCATTGGTCAGCCGGTATCCGGGGCCGGCTTCCATGCTTGGCCCGTACCCAAGGGGAATGAGGATCTGCTAGCCTACCTGACCGAATTCGTGGCTCATCTGCGCAAAACCGGAAAGCTCGCCGAATTACAGAAAAAGTGGTTCGGCACGGCCTTCCCGGATCTCCCGACCGTGCCTATTCGTAGCTTCGAACAGTACAAAAAACTCGCAGGACTCGAGTGAGCGAAGTGTGCGGGCGTCGGCGACGGTAAGGCGGCGTGGATCAGGTTGCACTTTATACGCTTCTGCTCGGCGCATGGACGACGGCATGGATTTCCGCCGTCGCCATCGCCGGCGGCGTACCGCTGGGACTTGCCCTCGCGCTACTGCGCGAGGCCCGCATCCCCATCATCGGACGGATCATCGTACTTTATGTTAGTTTAGGACGAGCCACGCCGCTCGTTACGCTGGTGCTCTTCATCTTCGTCGGCGCGCCAGTGCTCGGCATACCACTCGATCGTTACACGGCAGCCATCATCACCCTACTCCTGAATACCGCGGCCTTCAACGCCGAGGTCTGGCGCGCGGCGATCCGAAGCTTTCCGCATGAACAAATCGAGGCGGCGCGCGCAGCCGGCATGACGCGGGCGCTCATCTTCCGCCGGATCATGCTGCCGCAGATATGGATCACCAGCCTGCCCGGCCTGGTCAACGAGATGACATTCCTCATCAAGGCGAGCCCGGCCATCGCCGTGATTGGCATCGTCGATCTGACGCGCGTCACCAACCGGATTTCTGCCATCACCTACGAGCCGCTGCCGCCGATCCTGTGCGCTGCGGCCCTATACATGATCGTGATCGGCATTCTCGTCCGCCTGCAGCGTCTGCTTGACGCCCGCGCGCAGCGACTGGCCATGTGACGGTGCACCATGACCAAGTGGGAAATTCTCTGGAACCATCGCGAAATGATTCTCGACGGGTTCAAGAACACCCTCATCCTGTTCATTGTTTCGGCGGTCGCGGCCTTCCTGTTGAGCTCGCTGATCGTACTGACGATCCGGACCGGCCGGGGGCCATTCGGCCGCGTCATTCGGATCGTCGTCGACGGCATGCGCATGCTGCCGTTCCTGATCTACGCTTACATCCTCTATTACGGCCTGCCGAGCCTCGGTATCCGGTTCGACGCCTGGACCGCGGGCTTCATCGCGCTGATCACTTATCACGCCGCTTATTTTGCCGAGATTCTGCGCGGTACCTGGGCGACCTTGTCGACAGGCCAAGCCGAGGCCGCGCGCGCACACGGTTTTACCACGTTCAAAATGTATCGGCGGATCATCCTGCCACAGCTCGTCCTGCGCGCGGCGCCGGTGCTCGGCAACCAGTTGATCATTTGCTTGAAGGACACGGCTTTTCTGTCGATCATCACGGTCCGCGAACTGACCGCGGCCGCGAGCGCCGTGCAGTCGCAATATTTTATCCCGTTCGAGGCCTTCATCGTGGCCATCGGGCTGTACTGGGTAACGAGCATGTCGATCGAGGCGCTGGTGGCGCGGGTCGGTTTCGTCGCGGAGAGCAAAGGCCTTGGATACAAGCGCGATACCGTTCGCCGTTGAGGTCAGGAACGTCTCGAAAAGCTTCGCCGGCATCGAGGTGCTGCGCGACGTCAGCCTGAACGTCGCTCACGGCCAGACCGTCAGCGTGCTCGGACCGTCCGGGTCCGGCAAGTCGACCCTGCTTCGCTGCATCAACTGGCTGGAGGAACCCGACAGGGGCGAGATATTCATCGCCGGCGTTCGCATTGGCGTCCGCGCCGATGGCAAGACGCACATGGCGGACCGAGACCTCGCTCAGATGCGGGCGCGCATTGGCATGGTATTTCAGAGCTTCAATCTTTGGCCGCATCTGAGCGTCGTCGAGAACGTCACCGAAGCGCCGATCCATGTTCTCGGCATCGCCAAGGACGAGGCGATCGATCGCGCCGAGAAGCTGCTCGAAAAAGTCGGCATCGGCGAGAAGCGAAACGCCTATCCCTACATGCTCTCGGGCGGCCAGAAGCAGCGCGTCGGCATCGCCCGGGCGCTCGCCATGAACCCCGAGGTGATCCTGTTCGACGAGCCGACCAGCGCGCTCGACCCGGAACTGGTGGGCGAGGTACTCGCCGTCATGCGCGCGCTCGCGGAAGAAGGCATGACCATGGTCGTCGTCTCCCACGAGATGGATTTCGCCCGTAGCGTATCCGATGAAATCGTCTTTATCGATCAGGGCTCGGTGGTCGAACGCCAGTCGCCGGAGGACTTCTTCGATCGGCCGCAGACCGCTCGCGCCCGTCAGTTCCTCAGCCGCTACACATGAGCGAGCCGGCGCCGCCCGCTGCCGCGTCGAGCGACGCCGCCAAGCAGGCGCGGATCGCCGCATTACGATCGCGGTACGATGCGCTGCGGGCGGAAGGCCAAGCGCTCGGCGAATTTGACGTTCGCGTGGCGGCCGCCGCCCACACTCCAAAATGCATTCCACCTTCTTCGATACGACTCGACACCGCCGTTCCTGCCGGTTGGTATTGGTATGGTTGGGTCCCTGCGGGAATATGTCTGCGACTCGGCAATCCAGAAGGCACGCCGGGATTATCCTGCCTGTTCTGGAACGCAGCAGATTCGAGCGAGCGGTTCTGTGCGACCGACACGATTAAGGTGCAGTGGACGACACGCATCGGCCGTGGGCGGGTGCTTCTTTCCGACATGGGCCGGGTTCTGGCGTCGATCGTGGAGGACACGTGTGGTCGTCACGATGTCCTGTTGGGTGCGGGTCCGCCACGCGTGGACGGCGATACTTCGCCGCTCGATGCCCGCAATGGCGCGGAGAACCTTGCCTTGGCTGCCGCTAAATTGGGATTGAGTGCGCGCGACCTGCATGCGCCGATGACTTTCTTCGCCCCGATTCGGTGCGGTGCCGACCAGCGGTTCGGTTGGGAAGCCGGAGTCGTCCTCGAGGAAACCTATGTTGACCTTCATGCCGAGATGGATCTGCTGGTCGCTATATCCAATGTACCCCACCCGCTGGCCCCGGCTAGCTTGGTAGCCAAGGACATCCGCCTTTCGCTATGGCGCCCGGAAGGAGCCGATGTTTCCGGCTTTTGTCGCGATGCAACGAGTGAGGCGGGACGAGCATTCGCGCGGACGCGTACCTATCTCGCCGAGCGGAAGAGAGGCAGCGATGACTGCGGCACCTAATCCATTGGCTGAGCGTTCCCGTCGCATCGTTCCGCCAGGAGGATCCTGGTCGGGCCTTGTCCGACGCGGCGAAACATTGCGCATCGTCGACCTGATCGGGGAGCAGGCGGTCGATACACTCCTCTATGCCGCCGAAGATACCGCCGAGCGCTACGATGCCCAACTGACGATTTTAAACCAGACGAACACCGCTGTGACTAAAGGCACACAGCTATATTCCAATCGGGGCCGCGTTATGATGACCATCGCTGCCGACACCCTCGGCGCCCACGATACGCTGGTCGGATGTTGCAGCACAGAAGGCAACACGGTGAGGTTCGGCGAACAGGCGCGGCATCTACATTCCTGCCGTGACAACTTTCTGATCGAACTTGGTAAGCACGGAATGTCAAAGCGTGACATCGTTCCCAATCTCAATTTTTTTATGCCGGTGCCCCTCGAAGAGAATGGCCGGCTGGCGATCACCGAAGGAGTGCGGGAGCCTGGGCATTTCGTCGACCTGGCTGCCTCCATCGATGTGCTGTGCGTATTATCGAACTGTCCTCAGATCAACAATCCCTGCAATGGATTTGATCCAACGCCAATCGAAGTGATCATAGCGCGCAACGATGACGTCTGATGAACGTGACGCTAACGTTGCCGGGCGTTCGCAAAATGCACGGCTATGCAAAGATGCAATGGCCCGAGACCCATTTCGGATCGCCGGAGGTCGACGGCGGCGAAGCGTGCGCGCTTGACCGCGCACGCCGGAAGGACGGTTCAGCCCTTGCGCGCCGCTTCCAACAGCCGCCGCAATTCGCTCATTTCCGACTGGATTTCCTTCATGTGGCCGCGCATGGCCTCGACCTCGGCCAAGATCGCCGTGCGTTCGCCGTGCGCCTGCGCCGATTCCTGCGCCTGCTCGGCTTGGTGCTGACTCTGCATCGCGTCGACGACGATGCCGACGTACAGGTTCAGAACGGCGAACGTGGTGATCAGGATGAAGGGCACGAAGAACGTCCATGCCAGGGGATGCACCGCCATCACCGGCCGGACGATGCCCATCGACCAGCTTTCCAGAGTCATAATCTGGAACAGGGTGTACATCGACGCGCCGACGCTGCCGAACCATTCGGCGAATTTTGCGCCGAATAGGTTGGTCGCCAGCACGGCGCCGACATAAAAGATGAGCGCGATCAGCGCGGCGATGGAGCCCATGCCGGGCATGGCCCGGAACAGGGCCTCGACGACCTTGCGCATGGACGGCACCTTCGACAGCAGGCGTAGCACGCGAAACACGCGAAGGGTACGCAGAATGGCCAGCGGCCCGGTCGCCGGGATCAAGGCGATGCCGACAACGATAAAGTCGAACCAGTTCCAGCCGTCGCGGAAGAAGTCGCGCCGGCGGTAGGCCAGCTTGCCACCGACCTCGACCACGAAGACCGCGAGGATCGCCTTGTCGACGGCATACAGGAGAGGCCCGTAGGCCGACATTATTCTGGGGACCGTCTCCAGGCCCAAGGTCGCGGCGTTGACGACGATCAGCAGCGTGATGAATTTTTGGACTTTGGCGCTTTCCAGAAAGCGGCCGAATCTTTCAATCGGGGTCATCGTGCGAATCGATCCAGGTTGGTGAAGGGGATGGGTCCGGTATTTAGGTTTGGGCTCCGGCCGGGTAAAGAGGCATCACCGTCACGGTGCAACGCTCGCCGTTCGATGCTCTAATATTCGAATTGAGCGTTTATCTAATACTCTAATATTGAATATTTTCTATCGGGCACATCTATATTTCTATTCTTTGTTATTCTTTGTCGGTTTGGGGAGTATCGCCGGCCCGAGCGGACGCCATCACGGCTTCGGCGTTCAGAATATCGCGTAACGCCCGGCGCACATCCACCCAACGATAGCGAACCGAATTCCGGACGATCTCGCCGTCCAGTTCCTTCAGTCGCCGGACCTGGTCGCCCTTAAGGCCGCCATATGCGTTCCGCCATCAGTAATAGGTGACTTCCGTACCCCTGATCGCCCGAATTGCATCCACAATCGGCCGTCCATGGGCACCAAGAACGTTAACCTGCCGCAGCTTCGCAACAATCTCTTCCACCGCGTGCCGCTTCCTTGCCATTGTCGTCCTCCTTTATCGCAAAAACAAACCTCAGGGAGGGCCACTTAAAAGGGGGACAGATCAAAATCAGCACAAACCACAAAGCAGCCAACAACGAGTGTGGCGGCAGCGTGAGAGCAATTCTCGGATGGGATGC
>CAZDFF010000044.1:2059-17457 GCA_964504425.1 uncultured Hyphomicrobiales bacterium | reverse complement strand
CCACAAGGCGCCGACCAACGAACCGGCGGCGAAGCCCGAGAACCGGCCGGCCGGCGAGCCGGCGGCGCCCAAGTCGTAGTGATCGGAGCGAGCATGACGATCCGCACAAGCGAAAAGACGGTGACGTTCAAATATCCCTTCACCCTGCGTGAGCTGGGCGAAGCGCAGCCGGCCGGCGTCTATAGCGTGGAAACGGACGAAGAGCGTTTGGAAGGCACGTCGGTTCCCGCATACAGGCGCATCGCGACGCGGATTCGTCTGCACGAGAACCCCGCCCGTCCCGGTGTCGTTCAAATTCCGAGGATCGATCCCAAAGAACTCGAAGCGGCCCTGCAACGGGACGCGGTCAGTGCCGCGATCCCGGTCGGCGATCCCGCGCATCCGGCGACCGATGCGAAAGCGAAGCGCCGGGACAAGGCGGCCGACATCGCCGCCGAAGAGCGGAGCGAGGACGACGGCATGGCGGAACATCCGGACAAATCGGACGATCCGGCGGCCTGGGCGTCCGAACGCGCGGCCAGGGTCGCGGTTGTCCGGCGCTGAAACGTGGCCGTCGTCGCCCCGAGGATTGGAAGCATGTCGATCGAAGAACCGCCCCGGCAGCCTACCGCCGAATTGCAAGGCGAAGGTTCGAGTCAACCGCCGACTCCCACTCCCAAGCAAAATCCCGACCGCCGGAGCCTGCTGACGCTGGCGGCGGAACTTAAGGACTCGGTTCGCCGCGATCAGATATACCGATCGAAACGAGCTCGAGACTCGCGCTAGCCTTCGTATTTTCCGTCGTCAAACTTTCCGCACGATCACGCAGTCGAGCGCGACGGCGCCTTGGCCTTCCGGGAGCACGGCAAGCGGATTGATCTCGACCTCGGCGACGCGGTCTTGGAAGTTGGCGATGAAGCGCGACAGCGCGACCACCGTGCGCGCCGCCGCCGCGATGTCGCCCTTCGGGTTGCCGCGCCAGCCGCCGAGCAGTTTCCCCGCCTTGGTTTCGCCGATCATCTCGAGCGCGGTTTCGTGGTCGACCGGCGCCAGGCGAATCGATACGTCTTTGTAAAGTTCGACCAGCAGCCCGCCGCCGCCGACCACGACCACGGGGCCGAATTCGGGATCGACACGGGCGCCGACCAGAATCTCGGCGACGCCCTTCAATTGTTCCTGGACCAACAGGCCCAGCACCGTGCCGCCGCCGGCGCCGGCGCGGACGAGCATGTCCTTTGCCGCGTCGTTCGTTTCCTGGTCGTTGCGCAGCCCGACCTTGACCAGGCCGGCGTCCGACTTGTGCACCATGTCCGCCACCATGCCCTTCAGCACGATGGGATAGCCGATGGTGGCGGCGGCGGCCCGCGCATCTTCGGCGGTTTCCGCCAGGGCCGCGCGCGGCCCGCGCGCGCCATAGGCGGCGAGCACGTGCAGCGCCTCGGTCTCGGTCGGCAGGCGATCGGAGGGCAAAGTATTGAATCGACGCCGCGCTTCCCGCGTTTCGCCGCTCGCGGGCTCTGCGTCCTTTCGTTTCGTCGGCGCCGTCGCCCAGTGCAGGTATTGCGCGATCGCGAACAGCCCCTCTTGCGTGCCGCGCAGGCTGGGCGTGCCGGTATCGCGGGCGACGGTCGCATAGGCCGGATGCAGTTCGCCGGCGATGTTGGAAACGGCGACCAGCGGCACGTTGGCCGCCTCGGCGCCCTTGGCGACGGCGGCCAGCAGGTTGGAATAGCGGGTCGCCTGCTGCACGCCCAATCCGTGCGGCGCGTCCTGCAACAGGACCACCATGCCGACGTCGGCTTGTTGGCCAAGGGCGCGGGCGCAGCGCTCCGCGACGGTGGCGTCGTAAAGCCCGGCCCAGGTCAGGTCGAGCGGATTGGCGATGTGCGCGAACGCCGGCATCAATGCCGTGATCTCGTCCCTGGCCGCGCCGACCGGCGGCAGCGTTAAATCCGCCGCCTCGCCGTTGTCGAGCGCGAGCGCGATCTCGCCGCCCGACAGGCTCATCATGGCGACGCCCTTCGCCTTCGGACGGCGCCGCACGGTCGAGGCCAGCACCGCGGTCTCGACCAGTTCATCGAGCGACGCGACCTGCATCGCACCCGCCGCCCGGAACGCGGCCCGGGCGACCTCGTCGCTGCCGGCGACGGCGCCGGTGTGCGCCATCACGGCCTCGCGGCCGCGCTGCGAGCGGCCGGTCTTCAGCACGATCACCGGCTTGCCGAGGTCCCGGGCGCGGCGCGCGGCGCGAACGAATTTTTCCGGCTTGCGCAGTTGTTCCAGGAACACCACCAGCACCTTCACGTCGGCGTCCTCGACCAGGACTTCCATGTAATCGGCCGCCGTCGTCACCGCCTCGTTGCCGGTGGTGATCATGTGGCTGAGGCCGAGATCGCGCCCGGCGTTCAGCAGCGCGATGCCGATCGATCCGCTTTGCAGGATTGCAGCGACGCCGCCGCGCGCGACGTTGTCCGGCAGCGACGTGCCGAACAGCGCGGCGCGTCCGGCGAAATTGAGGAAGCCCAGGCAATTTGGTCCGCAGATCGCCATGCCGTGACGGGTCGCCAGGTCGACGAGATCCTGCTGCGCCTGCTTGCCGGCCTCGCCCGCCTCGCCGAAGCCGCTCGACAGGATGGCGGCGCCGGCCGCGCCCTTGGCGGCGGCTTGTTCGATGGTTTCCGGCACGCGCTCCTGCTGGATGGCGACGAACACCGCGTCGACGGTGCCGGGCACGTCGGCCAGGCTCGGCCATGTCTTGCGGTCGAACAGGGTGGGCTTGTTCGGATTGACGAGATGAACCTCGCCCGAAAAGCCGACCGCCTCCAAGGCCTTCCAAGCGTTGAACCCGGGTCCGACCTTGTCGGAGGCCCCGACGATGGCTATCGATCGGGGCCGGAGCAGACGCGCGAGCGACATTTACTTAGAGATCCTTGAACACGGTTGCGCGCTTTTCGAAGAAGGCGTTCATGCCTTCGTGCGCGTCGGGATGCGCGAAGACTTCCTCGCAGAGTTTTTCCTCGTACGCCGCCATCTCGTCCCAGCCGTGGCGCAGGTTATAGGAAATCGCCTTGCGCGTTGCCAGGATCGCAGTCGGGGAGGCTTCGGCGATGCGGTTCGCGACCTTCTCGGTTTCCTCTTTCAAGGTCGCCCTGGGCACGACCTTGGTCAAGAGCCCGAGGTCGAGCGCCTCGGCGGCGCCGAAGTTCTGGCCGATAAGGAGAATATCGAGCGCCTTGTTGCGTCCGACGTAGCGCGGCAGGCGTTGCAAGCCCATGCCCCAACTGGGAATCAGCCCCAGGTACGCGTCGCCGGCGCGAAAGACCGTGTTGTCGGCGGCGATCCGGATGTCGCAGGCCCACGCCAGCGCCGTGCCGCCGCCGATGCAATAGCCGTGAATGGCGGCGACGATCGGCTTGGCGCATTCCTCGATCCGATGCAGCGTGCGCCGGCCGAGATCGCGGAACGCCTTGGAAGCGGTCGGGTCGCGGAACTGCGATTCCTCGCGCAGGTCGGCGCCGGCGCAGAACGCTTTTTCGCCGGTGCCGGTCAGGATCAGGCAGCGGATGGCGCTGTCCTTTTCGAGATCGGCGAGTGCGCGGTCGAATTCCTCGAAAAGCCGGATCGATGCGGCGTTCACCGGCGGGTTGTCGAAACTGACGGTCGCGATGCGATCCGCGCGCGCGACGCGGACGAGACTGGATGCCACGGATGTTCTCCTTATCGTTGACGGTCGGCGCGGAGCGGCAAGCGCGTTCGCTTGACCCCATAAAGATGCTATCTTACTATTCATAGAACAATATGAAATGGCGCCGTTCGGCAAGGCTTTCGCGTCGTCGTCGCGCCCCGCCCGTCTTTTTCAGGAGGCGACCAGTGTTCAACGGCCATTCCGAAAACATGTTCGATCCGGCGCTGTACGCAGGCGTGCGCCGCCCCTGGGATACGGCCGAAACCCTGCCGCCCTGGTGCTACACGTCGCCCGAATTCTTCGAACGCGAATTGGATCGGGTTTTCCGGCGCACCTGGAATTGCATCGGCCACACCAGCCGCGTCGCCGAGCCGGGCGATTATTTTACCCTCGACTATGCCCGCGTGCCGTTGATCGTGGTGCGCGGCAAGGACCGTACGATCCGCGCCTTCGTCAATTCCTGCCGCCATCGCAATTCGCGCGTCGTCGACGGGTCGGGCAACTGCAAGCACGGCTTCACCTGCCCCTATCACAATTGGGCCTACGACACGCAAGGCCGGCTGACCGCGACGCCGATGTTCGAGGAAAGCGACGTCTTCAAGCGCGACGACAATCCCTTGATGCCGGTGCGCCTGGAAATTTGGGCGGAACTGATGTGGATCAACCTCGATCCCGACGCGCCCGACTTGCGTACCTATCTGGGCGACCTGCCCGACCGCGTCGCGCCCTACCGGCCCGATGGCTCGGTCTGTCCGTGGCGCAAGGAATGGACCATCAACGCCAACTGGAAGCTTTATTACGAAAACTTCAGCGAAGGCTACCATGTGCCGTTCGTTCACAAGGGCACGTTGGCCAATCAAAAGGTGGTCGGACGCAAGCTGGAAGAGCCTGAAGTCCCGAACGGCGAGTACGTGTCGCACTTCACGCGCCACGCCGGCACGCGCGCGGTGCTGACCGGGGATCGGCATTTCCCGCCGATGAGCTACCTGCCGGCGGCATTGCTGGAAGGCACGTTCTATCCGGCGGTCAATCCGACCTCGATGCTGGCCTATACGCTCGACAGCATGTGGGCCGTCGAACTTTATCCGGAGGCTCCGGACCGCACCCGGCTGGCCTGCTCGTTCATGTTTCCCCGCGAGATCGCCGAACGCGACGATTTCGAGGAAATCCTGCCGAACTACGTCAAGCGATTCGAGATCGTGCTGGGCGAGGACATCGTCATGGCCGAGGTGCAGCATAAGGGCGTCGCGACGCCGATCCTGCCGTCGGGCCGGTTCACCGGCATGGATCGACTGGTCCACACGATCGACAACTGGGTACTCGACCGCGTCATCGGCAACCGGGCCTGATCCGGTGTCCGGGGGATCAGGTCAGATAGCGGGCGACGGCGCCGACGCAGTGCTCGGCGAAGGCATTGGCGATCTTGGACAGCGCGACTCCCTCCATCCGCGCGATGCCGACGTAAAGCGGCCGCGGCGCGTCGGCCAGCGGCAGAGCGACGATGGTCTTGCCGTCGAGCGATTGATTGTTGGCCGGTCGGATGTTCAGGAACGAGTAACCGAAACCGTTGGCGACCAGGCCGCGCGCCATGTCGAACGATTCCGTGCGAAAGGCGATGGTGGGTTCCAATCGCGCGCTGACGAACAGCGACAGAAAATAGTCGCGGCTGAGCGGCAGGTCGAGCAGCACCAGCGGTTGATCGACGAGTTCCCGAAGCGTGATCTCGGGTCTTGCCGCGAGCGGCGAATCGGGCGCCACGATCACATAGGGCGGCAGCGGGATCAGGGGCGAAAAGACCACGTTCTCGGCGATCTGAAGATCGTAGGTCAGCGCGATCTCGAACCGGCCTTCCGAAAGCCCGTTCAGCAGGAACGCCTGATGGCCCTCGACGCAGCCGACCTTGGCGGTCGGGTAGCGCTGGGCGAAGTCGCGCAGCAGCCCCGGCATCATGATCGGCGCCAGCGTCAGGAAGCAGCCGACGTCGAGCGTGCCGGCCAGGCCTTCGTTCAGGTCGGACGCGAATTGGTAGAGGTCTTCGGATTGCGTCAGCAGGCGGTTGGCCGCGGTCATCAGCCGTCGGCCGGCGGGCGTCAGGGAAAGCCCCTGTGCGTGATGGCGGACGAACAGTTGCAGGCCGAATTCCGCTTCCAGGTGCGTGATGGCGGCCGAAATCGACGGCTGCGAAATGTCCAGGACGTGCGACGCCTTGGTCACGCTTTCCGCATTGCCCGCGGCGACGAAATAGCGCAGCTGCTTCAAGGTGTAGGGCATCGGAAATCCAAAACCAATTGGAGCTTGGATTCAGAATACCAAATGCCGCCGGTGCCTTCCATTGCCCGTTTTGGGCCTTTCATGGGCAGGCGCGGCTTCGAATTTACCGATCCAATTGCTCGGAAAAAAATATTTTCCCAACCAAAACCGTTAGCGCAATGTTGCAACGCATAAGGCCGCGCGACGACGCATCGGGGGCGGGTGTCGGCGCAGGGAAACCGGCGGCGAAAGGGCAAAGCGGGGGCGTTCCGTGCTTCGCTCGGAGACCGGCGGAAAAACAGAAATGAGAAAGGGCTGCGTTTCTCGGGGTGACGGTTGTGGCGGATCGGGGGGATTCTCCGACACCGGACGGCGTGACGCCGCGGGCGCGGTAATGGCGACGTGGCACTAAGGAAAAACGCGACACACCTCTCACCGGTACCGCCGGTCGAAGCGAGCGAACGGGATTCGGCGACACCGCTCATCCACATCGATCGCATCAGCAAGACCTACCGCACGGCTTCGGGCGGCTCGGTCAAGGCGCTCGACACCATCGACCTCAGGATCGGCGACGCCGAATTCGTCTCGATCGTCGGCGCCTCCGGGTGCGGCAAGACGACGTTGCTGCGCATCATCGCCGGCCTGGAACGCGAATTCGACGGGACTCTCTGGCTCGGCGGCGAGAAGGTGCGCGGTCCCAGCCGCGATATCGGCATCGTCTTTCAGGACGCGACGCTGCTGCCCTGGCGCAAGAATATCGACAACGTGCTGCTGCCGGCGCAGGTCCTGAAACTCGACCCGACGGCGGCGTCCGCGCGCGCCTACAAGTTGCTGGAACTGGTCGGCCTCAAAAGCTTCGAGGACAAGTATCCGAACGAACTCTCGGGCGGCATGCGCCAGCGCGTGGCCATCGCGCGGGCGCTGATCCACGATCCCCGGGTGCTATTGATGGACGAGCCGTTCGGCGCGCTCGACGCGCTCACTCGCGAAACCATGAATCTCGAACTGCTGAAGATCTGGGACGCGGCGCGCAAAACGGTGTTCCTAATCACCCACTCGATCTCGGAAGCCGTGTTTCTCAGCGACCGGGTGATCGTGCTGTCGCCCCGGCCGGGCCGTATCCTGGCCGACGTTCCGATCGGCCTGCCGCGGCCGCGTTCTCTCGACATGCTGAGTGAAAAAACGTTCGGCGATTATACCCGCGAAATCCGCCGCCTGCTCGATGTCGCGCAGGCGGGATCCCATTGACGCCGGAAGAAAGGCGCACGCCATGAGTACCGCAGATGCCACGACCGCCGGCTCCGTCGCCCAGGCCCCGAGCCTGTGGCGAACCGTCATGCGATATCCCCAATATTTCCTGTCGCCCGTCTTTTTGATTTTGTTGTTGATCGTTTGGGAAGGTGCGGTCACCGCGTTCAAGGTGCCGGACTACATCCTGCCGCCGCCAACCAAGATCGCCGAATCGCTGTTCCTCGGTCTGCAATCCGGATTGTTCGTCCATCACTTTTTTGTCACTGCGTTCCAGGCATTGTCGGGATTCCTGCTCGCATCGTTCTTGGGTATCGCAGTCGGTGCCCTGGTGGCACAGTTCTGGCTGGTCGAAAAAACAGTCTATCCCTATCTGGTCGCGCTGCAGACGATGCCGAAGATCGCGATCGCGCCGCTGATCATCATTTGGGCCGGATACGGCATCCAATCGAAGGTGATCATCGCGGCGCTGATTTCGTTCTTCCCGGTGCTGGTCAACACCATCGTCGGTTTGAAGACCTGCGATCAAGGCAAGCTCGACCTGATGATCTCGCTCAAGGCGACACGGTGGGAAACGTTCCGCATGGTCAAGCTGCCGAACGCGTTGCCGTTCGTGTTTGCGGGACTCAATATCGCCATCGTGTTCAGCATCCTGGGCTCGATCGTCGGCGAGTTCGTCGGCTCCAAGGCCGGCCTCGGCAACCTGATCATCGAGGCCAACTTCCAGTTCAACGTCGCCCAGGTATTCGCCATTCTCATCATTCTCGGCGGATTCGGCGTTTCCTTGAATCTGATCGTGCAAGCCTTGCAACGCCGCCTGGTGTTCTGGAGCCGGGGGGCGGACATCCAGTCGATCTGACGACCAAAAAAAACCAGAGACCGATCATCGGGCCTCAGGCCCACCCCAACAAGGAGGTCAAGATGCGTGATTATTCGTTGAAGCGGTTGGCGGCTATCGCGTTCGCCGCGACCATCGGCGCCGGCGCGGCGCAAGCGGCCGACATGCCGAAATTGAAATTCGGCCCGACCACCACCAACATTTCGGTCGGCCACGCCGCCCACTCCTCGATCCCGTTGACCGCCGGATTCTGGAAAGAAGAAGGCATCGAAGTCGAGGTGCTCGGCCTCAAGGGATCGACCGCCGGCATCCAGCAAGTGGCCAGCGGCCAGATCACGTTCTGCTCGGTCGGCGGCGAAGCGCTGATGATCGCGCGCTCGAAGGGCATTCCCGTGAAGGCGGTCGCGACTTACGCGCGCGAATCCATCTACCGGATTGTTTCGCTCAGCGACAGCCCGATCAAGAAGCCGGAAGACATGAAGGGCAAAACCGTCGGCGTGGTCAACATGGCGACCGGTTCCGTGCCGTTCACCCGTGCCGTGCTGAAAAGCGCCGGCATCGATCCCGACAAGGGCGTGAAATGGCTGGCGGTGGGCCTTGGCGCGACGGCGATCAACGCGATGACCAAGAAGGACATCGACGTCTGGGCGTCCTGGGACACGGCGGTCGCGTCGCTCGAGAACGGCGGCTTCAAATTCAACTTCATCAAGCCGACTTGGTTCGACGAGGTGTTCGGCAACGTCATCATCACCCACGAGGACACCATCAAGAATCATCCCGACTGGGTGGTGAAACTGGTCCGCGGCGTCGCCAAGTCGGTCTACTTCGGCCAGGCCAACCCGGAAGGCACGATCCGCAATCATTGGAAGATGTATCCGGCGACCAAGCCGCAGACGACCGACATGGACAAGGCGATGAAGAACGCCATCCACACGTTCAAGTCGCGTTTCGACCTGTTCGCGGTGCCGGAAGGCGTCAAATGGGGCCAACACGTTCCCAAACAGTGGGAGCGCATGGCCGAAATTTCCAAGGCGGAAAAGATTCTGCCCGCCGATTTCGATGTGAAGGCGTCCTATACGTCGGCGTTCCTCGACGACATCAACAAGTTCGACAAGGCGAAAATCCAAGCGATGGCCAAGGCCGCGAAGTGGTAACACTGCGTGGCTAAGGTCGAGTTCAGGTTCCTGAACCGGGCGGAGGTGGGAGCGTTGCTCCCACCGACCGACCGGCTCCTCGAAATCGTCGAATCCGGGCTCGCGGCGCATGGGCGGCGCGACGTGGTCCTGCCGCCGAAATCGCATATCCAGTTGGACGACCGCTACAACGGACATTTCAACATCCTGGTCGGCTGGGCCGGCCCGACCGATACGGCCGGCGTCAAGGTGATCGGCGACTACGTCGACAACTACCGCCACGGCCTGCCGTCGGAAGTGGCGATGCTGACGCTTTACAATCCGCGCACCGGCGTGCCGAAGGCGCTGATGGACGCGACCAATCTGACGACCGAGCGGACCGGCGCGGTGACCGGCGTCGGGGCCAAGTACCTGGCGCCGTCGAATCCGAAGATCGTCGGGCATGTCGGCGCGCGCGGCACCGCGTTCGCCAACATCGCGGCGTTGGCCGAACTGTTCGACCTGGAAGAAGTCCGCGTCAATTCGAAGCGGCCCGAAACCCGGGTAACCCTGGCCAAGCGCATCGAAGACGAACTCGGCGTCAAGGCCCGCGCCGTCGCCACCGCCGAGGAATGCGTTACGGACGCGGACATCGTCATCGAGGCGACGCGCCTGGAAAAGGCGACGGTGCTGATCGAAGATCGATGGCTGAAACCGAATTGCCTGCTCGTCACCTACGGCTGGGTCATGGCGGTCGATCCCGAAACCGTGCGCAAGGCCGGCAAGGTCGTGGTCGACGACTGGGAGCAATGCTGCAAGGGCGGCCAGCTCTTCCCGATGATCCAGAGCGGCGAGCTGACGCTTGAAAGAATTCACGCCGAAATCGGCGAGATCGCCTCGGGGAAAAAACCCGGACGGACCGATCCGAACGAGCGGATCGTGTTTTGGCATCGCGGGTTCGCCATCAGCGACATCATGGTCGGCACGCATGTCTTACAGGCGGCCGAAGCGCGCAACGTCGGACGGATGATGACTCTGTTCGATCAGGAGGACGAATGAGCACGAAGGAACGGGCCTACGATCTGCGTGGATTCCTGAAGGAACTGGAGGACGAGGATCCGTCGCGCATCCTGCGCATCAAGGAACCGGTCGGACTCGACTTCGACGTGACCGCGCTGGCGATGGAACTGGAGCGGATGGGTCGTGCGCCCGTGCTGTGGTTCGACAAGGTCGGCGATTCCAAATTTCCGGTCGTCACCAACATCTTCGGTTCGCGCGCCAATTACGCCCGTGCGCTCGGCGTGCCCGAGGACAAGCTGGTCGAATCCTGGGCCAACCTGGGCGACCTGCGCATTCCGCCCAAGCTTGTCGACAACGGGCCGATCCGCGACGTGGTGCTGACCGGCGACAAGGTCGATCTCGGCTATCTGCCGATCATGTGGCATTTCGCCGAGGACGGCGGGCGCTATATCACCAACAGCGTCATCGTCGCCAAGGACCCCGACACCGGCGTGCGCAACGCCAGTTTCCATCGCATGCACGTCAAGGGAAAGACGCGGGTCGGCACCAGCCTGCACAGCCGCCGGCATCTATGGAACTACATCCAGCGCGCCGAGGAAAAGGGCGAGACCAAGGTGCCGGTGATCGTCATCATCGGTTCGCATCCGATGTTCACGTTCGGCAGCGGCCTGTGGAAGGGGCCGATCGACGCCGACGAATTCGACGTCGCCGGCGGATTCCTCGGCCGGCCGATCGAGATCGTGCCGGGCGTGACGGTGCCGATCGAAAGCCCGACCTGCGCTGAAATTGTGCTCGAGGGCCACATCCTGTGCGGGGTGCGTGAACCGGAAGGGCCGTTCGCCGAATTCACCGGCTACGCCTCGGAACGTTCGACCCAGCAGGTGATCGAATTCACCGCGATCAGCCATCGCAAGAACGCGATCTATCAGGACATCGTGCCCGGCATCTCGGACGAGCACACGAGCTTGCTGGCGGTGCCGCAGGAAGCGCGGCTGATGCGGTCGCTGCGCAACAACTTCCCGAACGTGACGGCGGTCGCCTATCCGAAATCGGGCTGTTGCCGCTTCCACGCCTACATCGCCATGCGCAACCCGGCGGTCGGCCAAGCCAAGAACGCGGCGACCGTGGCGTTCGGCGACGACCTCAGCCTGAAAATGGTAGTCGTGGTCGACGACGACGTCGACGTGACCAGCGACCAGGACGTGCTGTGGGCGATCTCGACCCGCTTTCAGGCCGACCGCGACATGGACGTGATCAAGAACGCCATGGGCGCGATCCTGGATCCGTCCAACTACAACGGGATGACCGACAAGGTGATCGTGGACGCGACCCGGCCCGCCGGCGGGTTCCCCAGGCGTCATACGATTCCGCCCAATGCCATTGAGCGGGCTCGGAAAATTCTGTCCCGAGCGGAATGACGCTGCATCGAAAAAACAGAACTAAATCGTAGATAATTAATATTTTATTTATCCAACGATAACGCTTAGCGTCTCCGGAATCTCGGGAGAGTCTTCTGTGGGAACCGCGACACTGGAACCGTTGCCGCAGGAATCGATCGACGCGGTTTCGCGCGAACGCTTCCTCGACGGCATGCGCCTGTCGGCGGCGACGGTTTCGGTCGTGACCACGGAATCCCGGGGCGAACGCTTCGGCGCCACGGTCAGCGCCATGTGTTCCGTTTCCGCCGATCCGCCGTCGCTTCTGGTGTGCATCAACAGCCACGGACGCACCGCGAGGACGATTTCGGCAGGCGGGGTCTTTTGCGTCAATCTTCTGGCCGAACCGCAACGTCCGATCGCCGAGGCTTTTGCCGGGCTCGCGCGGGCCGACGGCAATCCGTTCGCCAGCGGGCAGTGGCGGACGATGGTCACGGGGGCGCCGGTCCTCGTCGATGCGGTGGCCGCGTTCGACTGTCGGGTCTCGCGCGAAGTCGGGCACGGAACGCATACCGTGTTTTTTGGCACCGTCGTCGATATCGGCGTCGGTGCGGGGATGCCCCTCGTTTACGCCGACAAGAACTTCCGCCGGGTCGTTCCGCTTTCCACCGAAGGCTGACCCCGCTCTCGATTCAAAGGAACCGATGCGATGCTGAAAACCGGTGACGACTATCGCCAATCCCTGAAGGACGGCCGCCAAGTCTGGATCAACGGCGAGAAGGTCAAGGACGTCACGACCCATCCGGCGTTCAAGCCGATCGTCGACGTTCGCGCCCGCATGTACGACATGGCGCACGAGCCGAAGTACAAGAGCATCCTTTCCTACCTCGATCCGGAAACGGGCGAATCCAATTGCATCGGCCACGCGTTGCCGCGGACTCAGGACGATTGGCACAAGAAGCGTGTCGCGGTCGACGCCATCATGAACGACATCGGCGGCGTGGTGATTCGCGTCGGCGACGAAACAGTGGGCGAAATGTGGTCGCTTTACGACGGCGCGGACGTCCTGAACGAAGTCGATCCCCAGTTCGCCAAGAACATCGAACGCCATATTTACGATGCGCTTCGGTCCGACACCTATCACGTCTCGGCCAATACCGATCCGAAGGGCGACCGTTCCAAGCCGCCGCAGGAACAAGACCCCGACATGCTGCTCCACGTGGTGAAGGAGACCGACAAGGGCATCGTCGTGCGCGGGGCCAAGTACGAAACCGCCGCCGCCTACGCCAACCAGGCGTTCGTCAAACCGACCATCGCGTCCTGGGGCAACGAAAAGCTTTCCGACTATGCCGTCGGATTCATCGGCCGCATGGGCGCACCCGGCATGAAACACATCTGCCGCGGCGGGTTCGCCGGGCAGCGGTCGGCGCGCGACTACCCGATCGCCAACAAATTCGACGAAGTCGATACCTTGATCATCTTCGACGACGTACTGGTGCCATGGGAAGACATCCTGTTCTATCGCCACACCCGCGCCGCCACCTTCATTCGCGCGACATTGCACCGCTACAGCGCCTTTCCGTTCGTGCAGCGCATCCTCTACATCGCCGACATGATGATCGGCGTGGCGCTTCACAACGTGCGCCAGACCGGGTTGGACAAGCAGCAGGCGGTACGCGAGAAGCTTGCCGCGCTGGCGTGCTATCGCGAAGGCATCAACGCGCACCTGACGGCGTCGATCGCGCTCGCCGAAAAAAGCCCGGCCGGGCTTCTGATGCCGAATCAATCGCTGCTCTATACCGGCCGCGTGCACGCGTGTTCGAAGCTGCCCGAGATGATGCATCTGGCCCGCGAACTGTGCGGCGGGCAAATCTGCATCACGCCCGACGCGGCCACGTTCGATCATCCCGATACCAAGCCGTGGATGGACAAATATTACACCGTCAACGAGAACTGGGTCGCCGAGGACCGGCGCAAGCTGCTGGCCTTCGCCCGCGATCTGCTCAATTCCGACTACGCCGGCCATAGGCTTACGTTCGAGTTGTTCGCGCAGTCGCCGCCGTTCGCGCACCTGAACGCGGTCTACAATAATTTCGATTTCGCGGGTCCGTTGGATTTCGTCCGCCGCGCCGCCGACCTGTCGCCGCGCGTCATGGGCGACGTCGTCGCGAAGAAGGGAGCGGCCTGAGGCAGTCATGGCGCACGAACGATTCCGCAAATTCAATACCAAGGACACCTACCCCAATCAGGCGCTCGACAACGACCTGTGCCAGGTGGTCAAGGCCGGCAATATCCTGTTCGTGCGCGGCCAAGTCGGCCAGGATCTGAAAAGCAGCGAGTCGGTCGGCATCGGCGATCCCGCCGCCCAGACCGACCAAGCCATGAAGAACATCAAGGAACTGCTGGAAGAGGCTGGCAGCGGCCTGAAGGACATCTGCAAGATCACGATCTACATCACCGATCGTGCCTATCGCGAGCCGGTGTATCGCACCGTCGGCAAATGGCTGAAGGGCGTGTTCCCGGTCTCCACCGGCCTGATCGTGCAGGGGCTGGCCCGGCCCGAATGGCTGGTCGAGGTCGACGTGATCGCCGCCATCCCGGACGAAGGCAAGGGCCGATGACGTTCTCGGTCGTCGCCCGCTGCCCGAAAAGCGGCCAGTTCGGCATCGCCATCAGTTCCTCCAGCATGGCGGTCGCCGCTCGGTGCGCGTTCGTGCGGGCCGGCGTCGGCGCGGTCGCAACCCAGAACATCACCGATCCCCGGTTGGGGCCGCGCGGGCTCGATCTGATGGCGGCGGGACGGTCGGCGGTCGATGCGCTGGCAGTCCTCCAGGCCGAACACAAGCAGATCGATTTCCGCCAACTCGTTCTGATCGATGCGAAGGGCATCGTCGCGCGCCATTCGGGGAAAAACACCCTGGGCGTGCACGCGTCCGCGATCGGCAAGGGCGTCGCCGCCGCCGGCAACCTTCTGGCCAATCCCGACGTTCCTGCCGCGATGGTCGCGGCCTTCGAGGCCGCCTCGGCCGAGGATCTGGGCGAACGGCTGGTGCGCGCCATGAAGGCGGGATTGGCGGCCGGCGGCGAAGCCGGCCCGGTTCGTTCCGCCGGCATGGTGATCGCCGAAAAGGAAAGCTGGCCGATCGCCGATCTGCGCGTCGACTGGACCGAGGGCGATCCGATCGCCGCGCTCGATGCCATCTGGCAAGGTTGGCGCGGGCAAATGCGCGACTATGTCACGCGCGCCAACGATCCCTCGTCCGCGCCCGGTTTCGGCGTTCCCGGCGATCCCTGAACGGCTCGATCAGATTCGATCAGAAAAGAGCGCCGTGCGACCCGAGTACGGCGCCCGCGATCGTCACGGCGCTCAGCGTCAGCAGAATCCAGTGGGCGCGGAGGATCAAGGCGAAGGTCCCGTCGGGATCGCGCGCGGCGCGGCGGCGAAACCAGGCATGCAGAAACAGCGGTTCGGCGACGAACAGAACGAAGGTGAAAATGCCCCACACCAGGACCATGGCGTGCATCCACCAGAATTGGGGATCGGCGAAGCGGTCCCATGCGTCGAGTCTGTGCGTCATATAAAATCCGCTGAGGCCCGCAAGCGTGACCGAGATCTTGGCTTGGACGGAAAAGCGCCCTTCGATCTCTTCGAATGTTTCGTTTCGGTGCGCCGGATCGGCGAGCCGCGCCACGGCGGGTAGGATCACGGCGGTGACGAGCGCCACGCCGCCGATCCAGTGAACGACGGCAAGGACGTGGAGGGCGCGGGCAAGGGCAAGATCGTCCATGGAATGTCTCCTCGACGGGTGCCGACATGATAGAATAGCGCGCAATTTGGAAAGGCACATGACCCGACATGGCGATCCCACGCTATAAATCGACCGACGTTT
>CAZDFF010000044.1:0-2049 GCA_964504425.1 uncultured Hyphomicrobiales bacterium | reverse complement strand
TGGCCGCCGCTGTCGGCGGGCTTCCGGCCCTTTTTTCTGGCCGTCGGCCTGTGGGCCTGCATCTCGATGACGTTGTGGATATTCATGCTGATGGGCGTCGTCGATCTGCCGACGGCGTTCGGCCCCGTCGCCTGGCATTTCCATGAACTGTTGTTCGGCTTCGTCGCCGCCGCCATCGCCGGCTTCCTGCTGACCGCCATTCCCAACTGGACCGGGCGCCTGCCGCTTCAAGGCTGGCCGCTCGGGTTCCTGGTGCTGCTTTGGATTCTCGGACGCATCGCGGTCGCCTACTCTGCATGGATTGGCCCGGCCGTCGCGATGGCGGTCGATCTCTCGTTTCTGATCGTGTTCGCCGCCGTCGTCGGACGCGAAATCGTCGCGGGGCGCAACTGGCGCAACCTTCCCGTTCTCGTTGCCGTTTCCCTTTTGATTGCGGCGAACGCGATGATCCACGCCGGTGCGTTCGAGTACGCGGCCGTGGAGGATGCCGGCAGGCGCCTGGCGATTTCGATCGTCGTCATGCTGATTTCGCTGATCGGCGGTCGGATTATCCCCAGCTTCACGGCCAATTGGCTGCGGCAGCGTCAGGTCGACGATCTTCCGGTCCCCTTCAACCGTTTCGACGGCGCGGTTCTGGCGATCAGCGTCATCGCTTTGATAACCTGGGTGGCGGTCGACTTGAATCCGATTTCGGGCGCGGGCCTGATCGTTGCGGCCGGTGCCCACGGCATACGGCTGGCACGCTGGCGCGGCGAAGCGACCGCTCGGGAGCCGCTCCTGTGGATACTTCATATCGGCTACGCGTGGCTGCCGGTCGGGCTTTTGTTTCTGGGAGTCGCGGCCTGGATGCCGCATCTGGCCACGGTCGCGGTCCACGCCCTGACCGTGGGCGCGATGGGCACCATGATCCTGGCGGTCATGACACGCGCCAGCCTCGGCCACAGCAAGCGCGAATTGATCGCCGGCAAAGGCACGCTCGCGGTGTATGTCCTGGTGCTGATCGCGGCCGTCGCCCGGCTGGCCGTGCCGTTCCTCGACGGAGGATATGTCGCGATCGTCGGTTTGGCCGGAGGCGCCTGGATCGCCGCGTTCGCGCTGTTCGTCGTCCTGTACGGTCCGCTTTACATCCGCCGCTGATTCCGCCGTCCGGACCCTCTAAGGGAAAAGACCGGCGAACAAGCCCAGGGGATGATGCGCCCGGGCGACCGATATCATGAAGGCGTAGACGGCGAGCGCCGCAAGCCAGAACGCCAGGCGCGCGAGCCGCGTGCGGGCGCGCCAGAAAGCGACGGCGCCAAGCGCGATGTAAACGACCAACAGCAGCACCTTGACGGTCAGCCAGCCGTGCACGAAGGGATACTGCTCGACGATCGTCATCAGCATCAGGGCCGCGGTCAGCAGCACCGTGTCGATGGCGTAGCTGAGATACCGCA
Organism: uncultured Hyphomicrobiales bacterium; assembly: GCA_964504425.1. Taxonomy (GTDB): domain Bacteria; phylum Pseudomonadota; class Alphaproteobacteria; order Rhodospirillales; family 2-12-FULL-67-15; genus CAZDFF01. The sequence goes on along the minus strand of CAZDFF010000044.1, from coordinate 616 downwards.
GCGGCGGCGCCGTCGACCAGGTTGCTCCTGCATTCAGGGCCAGCCCACGCAGGAGAAACAAACCGCCGCTGGCGAACACGGCGACGATATGGACCAGCCGGATCTCCGGGTAGAATTCAACCATTCTTAGCGGCCCATCGGCGTCTATTTTTCCCGGCGCGGGAAAAACCACAATCCGACGACGAACACCGTCAGGGCCAGCGCCCCAATGCTGAAAATGGTATCCCCGGGAACACGCATCCAGACGAGAAGATCGATCAGCGGCTGTTGCATGAACTCCGCCGAGCGAGCGTACCAATAGCCGTTCTCGATCGCCGCGAACAGTTGCAGCGTCCCGATGGGCAGCAGCGTCAATGCCGCCATCAGCGCGAGACCGATGTTAAAGCACCAGAACGATATCTTGAGGATGCCGTCGTGCCAGACGAGGTCGGGCTTCATGCCGCGAAGGCAGAACAGGACAAGGCCGACGCCGAGCATGCCGTAGACGCCGAACAGGGCGGTATGGCCGTGCAGCGGGGTTAGATTGAGCCCCTGCATATAATAGAGCGACAGCGGCGGGTTGATGAGGAAGCCGAACAGGCCGGCCCCGACCAGGTTCCAGAACGCCACCGCGATG
>CAZDFF010000043.1:0-17540 GCA_964504425.1 uncultured Hyphomicrobiales bacterium | reverse complement strand
ACGACGGTTCCTTGCGCGTCGCGGATCGGCGCGGCGATGCCGTCGACGCCTTCCTGCCAGCCGCCGCTGCTGATGGCGATGCCGGTGCGCCGGATGCGGTCGAGCTGCGCCAGAAGCTCGTCGCGGTCGGTGACGGTCTGCGGCGTGACCCGGCGCAAGCGCCGGGCGACGCCGTCGATCACGAGCTCGGACTGGAACGCCAGCATCGCCTTGCCGGTGGCGACGCAATGGGCCGGGACGCGGCCGCCGATGCGGCTGTAGGCGCGGATCGGGTGCCGGCATTCGATCTTGTCGATGTGCACGACCTCGCGGCCGTCGAGCACGGACAGGTGCACGGTCTCGCCGGTTTCGCGCGCCAGTTCGGCCATCGGCGCGGCGGCCAGCCGCTTGAGATCGAGCCGGTCGAGCGCCTGGGAGCCGACCTCCCACAGCTTCAGGGAAAGCGCGTAGCGGCCGGTGTCGGGATCGCGGGTCAGGTAGCCGAGCTGGGTCAGCGTCGCGAGCGGCCGGTGCGCGGCGCTTTTGCCCAGGCCCAGCGCGGTCGCGATCTCGGTGACGCCCATCGGCCGGTCGGCCGCCGCCACCAGCTCGAGAATCCGGAACCCTCTGACCACCGTCTTTTCCAAAACCCGCCCTTGCTCAAAATTTGGAACGCTGTTCCAAAATATTGAAAGGGATCGGATCGGCGAGTCAACGCGTGTTTCTGGAACGGGACGGGATATAAGACTTTTCCACCGACCACCCGCGCCGACGCGATTGCATTACGGGGCAGTCATGCTAAGGTCCTACAAATAGTAAAACCCAAATAACAGGGAAGGGTGCGATGGGGATCAAGGTCGGGAATTACGATTCGCAAAGCCTGCGAGGGTTCCTCGCCATGGTCGAACGGGACTATCCGGAAGAGATTCTGCGCATCAAGCAGCCGGTCCGCACCCACCTCGACATCACCTCGCTGGTCTTCGAACTGGAAAGCGCGGGCAAGAGCCCGGTGGTGATCTACGAGAACGTCGAAGGCCACACGATGCCGGTGGTCACCAACATCGCCGGCAACCGGAAACTTCTCGCCGCCTGCCTGAAGGTCGATCCGGCCGAGTTGCCGACCGCGTTCCGCGACCGGGTGCAGAAATACATTCCTTGCGACACCGTCGCCGATCCGGCGTGGAACGAGGTAGTGCTGGAAGGCGACGACGTCGACCTGACCAAGCTGCCGATCCCGCTGCATTTCACGGTCGATGCCGCGCCCTACATCACGGCGGGGCAGATCGCGGCGCGCGATCCGGTCACCGGCGTCGACACCACCGGCTTTCACCGCCTGATGCTGAAGGGTAAGAACCGGCTTGGCGTGTCGTTGCACTCGCGCCGGCGCATGTACGAATTCCATCGCCGCGCCCAGGAAAAAGGCCAGTCGCTGCCGGCGGCCATCACCCTCGGCATCCACCCGCTGCACTACATGGGATCGATGGTCTATGCCTATCCGCCGAACGTGCGGAAGTTCGAGATCATCGGCGGCCTGTTCGGCGAACCCTATCGGCTGGCCAGGTGCGGTATCCAAGACCTGGAAGTGCCGGCGGCGGCGGAAATCGTCATCGAGGGCGAAATCCTCGCCGACGCGATCGAGCCTGAGGGCCCGTTCAGCGAATTCACCGGCTACGCCTCCTATCGCAGCACGCAGAACGTGTTCGTCGCCAAGCGCATCCGCATGCGCAAGGAAGCCATGTATCATTCCATCGTTTCCGGCATGTCGCAGGACCACATTTTGGTTTCGTGCATCACGCGCGAGGGCGAAATCCTGAACACGCTGAAGCGCAACCATCCGAACGTGATCGCGGTGCACGTGCCGCACCGCACCTGCGGCGCCTTCATGGCCTTTGTGAAGATGAAGAAGATCGCCCAGGGCGAGCCGCAGCAGGCGATCATGGCGGCGCTGGGGACCGAATTCTACACCAAGTACGTCATCGTCGTGGACGAGGACGTGGACATCTTCGACATGAGCGACGTGATGTGGGCGGTGGCGACTCGGGTGCGGGCGTCCAGCGACATCGTCTTCGTGCCCGGCTGCAAGGCGGCGATCCTGGATCCGACGTCCGATCCCGAAACCTTCACCGTGACCAAGATGGGCATCGACGCGACCCGGCCCGTGGGCAAGGATTTCGCCGAACGGCTGTCCATATCCGACGAACAGCGCCAACGCGTGCGCTCGATTCTGGAAGCGGCGGGGGTTAAGCTCTGACGGAACGAGCGTGAGAGGGGAACGCGGGCGGTGCCGGGGAGCGCCGATCCGCGAGCGATAAACCGAAGAGAACCGGCAACGGACTGAAAACACAGGGAGTTATCACGATGAAACTTATGCGTATCGCGACATTCATGGCCGTCGCCGGCATGGCGGCGGCGGGCGGTTCGTTCGTGGCGGCGGACGCCGCGGCGGCGGAAAAAGTCAGCCTACGGTTCGGCACCGTCGGCGTCGGCTCGGCTTGGTACAACTACGGCGCAGGCATCGCCGACATGGTGAAACCCAAGCTGCCGGCGGGCTCGACCATCGACGTGCTGCCCAAGGCGGGCGGCGTCGGCAACATCAAGCTGATCCAATCCGGTGAAATGGAACTCGGCATCAGCTTCGCCGTCACTTCGGCGGAAGGCTGCAGCGGCTTCGGCGCCTTCAAGGAAAAGCAGAGCAAGGTGCGCGGCCTGATCGGTGGGCTCGACGTCTACTACTTCGGCACCTTCGTCACCAAGAAGTCGGGCATCGCCTCGTGGGAGGAAATCGTCGCCGGCAAGAACAAGTTTCACCTGCTGACGACCAAGCCCGGCGGCACCGGCGAGGCCGGCGTGCGCCAAGTCATCGCGTTGCTCGGCAGTTCGAAGGAAGATATCGCCAAGAAGGGCGGCCGGGTCGAACCGGCATCCCGCACCGGCGCCGCGCAACAGATCAAGGACGGCCAGGCGCATGGCTGGGCCCACGTGGTGACCAAGGGCCATCCCGGCGCGACCCAGATCGTGACCGTCAACGAGATGACCATGCTGCCGCTGCCCGACAAGGTCATCAAAGGCATGGTGGAAAAGAACGGCTGGGCGCCCGCGACCGTGCCGGCCAACCTGTTCAAGGGGCAGACCGCTCCGGTCAAGACCGTGAAGGCGGCCTCGAATATCCTGGTCGCGGCCTCGGTGCCCGACAGCGTCGCCTACACGATCGTCAAGACCATCGTCGAGAACGCGGCCAAGCTGCCGAAGATCCATGCCGCGCTCAGCGACTTCGATCCGAAGATGGCGGCCGATCCGGGGCTGAACGGCAACTGTCCGATCCATCCGGGTGCGATGAAGTACTACAAGGAAGCCGGCCTGGCGAAATAACCGCTTCGCCCGCCCGTCGACCGACTAGGAAGGACCAAGGCGATGCTGCCGGCCAAAGCCGTGCACTGGCTTGTAGGCGGCATCGCCGTCTTTCTGACGGTCGTCGAGTTCTTGCCGCTGGCGATCGGCCGTACCGTCGACGAACTGACGTTCCTCGGCGTTCATGTCGGCGCGGCGACCGCGATCTCGTTCCTGATCTGCGGCTGGCAGGGCAAGCGCGAGGAAGGCGAGGCCGTTCCCCTTGTCGACGTCCTGCTGGCGTTCCTGGCGCTCGGCTCGGCGCTCTATTTCGCCGGTCAGGGCCCACGCATCACCGAACGCATCGCCGGCGTCGACGAGGTCTTCGTCGCCGACGTCGTGTTCGGCCTGATCCTGATCGTCGTCTTGATCGAGGCCTGCCGGCGCATCACCGGCGCGGTGCTGACGGCGATCGCGGTGATCTTTATCGCCTTCATCTTTCTGGGGCCGTGGCTGCCGGGCGGGCTGTGGCACAGGGGCATGAGCCTGGAGCGGTTCATCGATCTTCAGGTGCTGTCCAGCCAGGCCATCTTCGGTTCGCCGATTTCGGCCTCGGCGCACATGGTCTTCTATTTCGTGGTGGTCGGCGCGTTCCTGGAACGGTCCGGCGCCGGCAAGCTGTTCGTCGATCTGGCCTACTGCCTGACCGGTCGGGCCTGGGGCGGGGCGGGCAAGGCCTCGGTCATCTCGTCCAGCCTGTTCGGTACGGTTTCCGGCAGCGCGGTGGCCAACGTGCTGATGACCGGCGTGGTCACGATCCCGCTGATGAAGCGGTCCGGCTTCAAGCCCGCGATGGCGGGCGCGATCGAGGCGACGGCGTCAACCGGCGGGCAATTGGCGCCGCCGATCATGGGCGCGGCGGCGTTCATCCTGGCCGACATCGTCGGCGTCAGCTACGCCTCCGTCGCCTTCGCCGCCATCGTGCCGGCGCTGTTGTATTACGTGTCGCTGTTCGCCTTGGTCGATTGCATTGCCCGCCGCGACGGGCTGAAGCCCGATCCGTCGCTGCCGATCGCCGAGTCGTTGCTCGGCCTTCGCGAACGCTGGCACCTGATGCCGCCGCTGTTCCTGATGATCTATCTGCTGATGGCGCAGCATTCGCTGATGCTGACCGGCGCGGTGACGACGGCGGTCATTGTCGCCATCAGTTGGGCCCGGGTCGCGACCCGGCTGCATTTGCGGGCGTGCTACGAGGCCATCATCCGGGCAGCGAAATCGACCGCCGAGGTCGCAGTACCGTCGGCGGTCGCCGGCATCATCGTCGGCACCCTGGTGCAGACCGGGATGGCGCTACGGCTGCAACGCTGGCTGCTCGACATCGCCGGGGATTCGCTGCTGGTCACGCTGGCGGGTGCGATGGTGCTGACCATCATTCTCGGCATGGGCATGCCGACGGCCGCAGCCTACCTAGTATCGGCCATCTTGGTCGCGCCGGCGTTGCAGGAATTCGGCGTGCCGGCGCTGGCGGCGCACTTGTTCGTCTTCTACTTTGCGATCCTCTCCATGGTGACGCCGCCGGTCGCGCTTGCGGGCTACGCGGCGGCGGGCCTCAGCGGCGCCAACCTGTGGACCACCGGCTGGATCTCGTTTTTGATCGCCGTGCCGGGCTTTCTGATTCCCTATGCCTTCGTGTTCGACCAGGGCGTGTTGTTGCAGGGCGATCCGATGCATGTCGTCCGCGTGATCGCGACCGCCTCCGTGGGCGTGCTGGGGCTATCGGCGGCGACCGGCGGCTACCTATTCGGGCGGCTGGCGATGCCGCTCCGGGTAGTCCTATTCTGCGCTTCGCCGCTGCTGATCGACCCGCGCTTCTACACCGATATGGTCGGCGGCGGGATCATCGCGTCGATCATCGCGTGGCAGGTATGGCGCCACAAGATCGTCGGGAAGGGCGCGGCGGCGGCCTAGCCTTCGTCGGCCTTGGGCGCGCGCTTGAACGCCTTCTGCTGGGCGCCGCGCCAGCGCTTCACGACGCCGGCCTCGATGTCGAACAGGTCGAGTACCCGGCCGACGGTGTGGTCGACGATGTCGCCGACCGATTCCGGCTTGTTGTAGAATGCCGGCAGCGGCGGCGCGATGATCGCCCCGGCTTCGGCTAGGCTGACCATGTTGCGGAGATGCAGCAGGTGGAAGGGCGTTTCGCGCACCACCAGAACCAGCTTGCGGCGTTCCTTCAGCACCACGTCGGCGGCGCGGGTCAGCAGCGTGGTCGTCGTGCCGCAGGCGATCTCGGACATGGTGCGGACCGAGCACGGGATGATCACCATGCCCAAGGTGCGGAACGATCCGCTGGAGATCGAGGCGGCGATGTCGTTGATCGGGTGGGCGACGTCGGCGAGTTTGCGGACGTCGTCGCGCTTCAGGTCGGTTTCGCAGGCGAGCGTTTGCTCCGCCGCCCGACTCATCACGAGATGGACTTCGACGTCGAGCGGCTTCAGGATTTCCAGCAGGCGGACGCCCAGCACCACGCCCGAGGCGCCCGAAAGTCCGACGATGAGACGCTTTTTGTCCTTCATGGCGCGGCACTTTATCAGTTTTGCCGGACGGCTCAAACGGAACCGTGAAGTTTATGTTGCGCGGCGTTGACGCGGGTTTCGCTTTCGGGCATACGACACGTATTGACCGGGATGGCCGCATCACTCATTCGACTTCGAGGCGGCGAACGTTTTGATTGAATCATTCGACAAGAGCCCGTCCGGGCGGCATTGGTCGGCGACGGGCGGGCGCCCGGCGCCTGTCAACGCGGAACAATTGATGCGGACGCTGGTGCGCCTCGTCGGGCGCCAGATCGGCCGCGTCATCGTCGAGCAGGAAGGCGAGCGCATCTATTATCTGGTCGAGCATCTGCGGCTCGGCTTCCTCAAGTTGCGCGAAGGCCCCGATCCGGCGCTCGAGGAATCACTCGCGGCGGCGATCGAGGCGCTGTCGCCATCGGATGCCGTGTCGATCCTGCGCGGGTTCGCCGCCTATTTCTCGATGGTCAACATCGCCGAGGAGGTCGCGCGCGTCCGCGAGCGGGAGTCCCAAGCAGGCGACCATTGGCCGCGTTCCTTTCAATCGGTACTCAAGGAAATCCGTGGCGCCGGCGCCGGGTACGAGGAAGCGGAGTCGCGCCTTGCGGCGCTGCGGTTCGTGCCCGTGCTAACCGCGCACCCGACCGAGGCGCGCCGGCGCGCGGTGCAGACCTCCCATCGGCGCCTGTTCGCCTTGGTGCTGGACTTGGCGACGTCCTCGATCTCGCCCGAGCGGGTCAACGCCCTGGCCGAGGATATCCGCGCCGAATTGCAAGTGCTGTGGAAGACCAATGCCGTTCGCGCGCAACGCATGACGGTCCAGGACGAAGTGACCAACGGCCTGTTGCTGTTCCGGGACTCCCTGTTCATCGCCTTGCCGCAGGCGTTGCGCCGCCTGGCGGATTCGGTGCGCACCGTGTACGGCCAGCAGGCGGACGGCTTCTCCGGGCCGCCGGCGATCCGGTTCGGGTCCTGGATCGGATCGGATCGGGACGGCAACCCGAACATCGATCATATGGCGACGCGAACGGCGGCAATGCGCCAGTGCCTGGAAGCGCTGCGCGAATACACCAGGCGCATCGTCGATCTTCGCGACCGTCTGACGCAGTCCGAACCCTACGTCGAGGCGACGCCGGCATTCGTCCGCGCCTTGGATCGGGACGAAGGCTTGGCCGACGTCGTTTTCCGGGAGCGTCCCGGTCAATTCGCGCGCGAACCCTATCGCCGGAAGCTGACATACGTGCTGCATCGGCTGCGCCTGCGGATCGGCGAAATAGAACGCCGGTTGCGCGGCGGAAGGGCGGAAATCGAACCGGATGCCTATCGCTTGCCGGCGCAATTGCTGGCCGATCTCGAAATCGTGCGCGACGATCTGATCGCCAATCGCGACGGCCGCGTCGCCGGCGGCGCGCTCCAGGATCTGATCGTTCTTGTCCGCACGTTCGGTTTCCATCTGGCGACGCTGGATGTGCGCGAAGACGCCGCCCGGCACCATGCGGCGGTGGACGAGATCGTCCGGCAGATCGACGACAACGCCGATTACGCAAGCTTGAGCGAGCCCGACCGGGTCGATCTCTTGGAGCGTTTGATTCGCCGCTCGCTGCCGGTCGCCTTGCCGATCGTGGGCGTGAGCGCGGAAACCGCCGAGACCTTGGCCACGCTTGCCGCCATTCGCGACCTGCAGACGGAGCTCGGCCCTCAGATCGTCGAGACTTATGTCGTTTCGATGGCGGATCGGCCGAGCGCGGTCATGGAGGTGATTTTCCTGGCGCGCCTCGCGGGGTTGATCGAGCCGATTCAAAACGGCTGGCGCGTGAGTCTCCGATTCGTGCCCCTGTTCGAAACCATCGACGCCCTGGATCGATCGAGCGAAACGATGACGTCTCTTCTGGAGCGGGCCTTTTACCGCGACATCCTGACGGCGTCGGGCGGCGTGCAGGAAGTGATGTTGGGTTACTCCGATAGCTGCAAGGACGGCGGCATTCTGTCGTCGTCATGGAATTTGCAACGGGCACAGCGGCGTCTCTCGCAGACGTTCGACGCCTACAAGGTGCCGTTCACCTTCTTTCACGGCCGCGGGGGCTCGTTCGCGCGCGGCGGCGGTCCGACTCACGACGCCATCGTTGCCCAGGCGCATGCGTCCGAATGCCGCGAATTCAAGTTCACCGAGCAGGGCGAAGTCTTGTCGTTCAAATATTCGAACGCGGAAACGGCCGCTTACGAATTGACCGTGGGCCTTTCGGGCTTGATCAAGGTTTCGTTCACGGATCCGGCCCGGCGGGAATCCGACACCGAACCCCACTGGGCGGCGGCGATGACGCGTCTCGCGGCGCACGGCGAGGCCGCCTATCGCGATTTGGTCGAAGGGGAGCCCTATCTGCTCGATTATTTTTACGAGACCACGCCGGTGAACGAGTTGGGGGCGCTGAACATCGGCTCGCGGCCTTCGCATCGGACGAAGGGCCGACGGGATCTCGGGTCGATCCGCGCCATTCCGTGGGTGTTCGGATGGTCGCAGACCCGCATGACCTTGCCAGCCTGGTACGGCGTCGGCTCCGCAATCCGCGCCTTCGCTGACGAGGAGGAAGGCGGGCTCGACCTGTTGCGGGCGATGTACGCGGACTGGCTGTTTTTCCGCGCGCTGTTCGACAATATCCAGATGACTCACGCCAAGGGCTCGCTTTCCGTGGCTCGCGCCTACTGCGGGCTGGCCAAGGATCGCGCGGCGGCGGATCGCTTGTTCGCGAAGATGGCCGCCGAGTTTTCGTTGACCGAAACCATGGTCAAGAACGTGACTCAGGCCCCCGGTATCCTGGCCGACAACCCGACCTTGGCGTTCTCGCTCGAGCGGCGGGCGCCCTATATCGACGCGGTCAACGCGCTCCAGGTGCATCTCCTGCGGCGGGCGCGGACCGACGACGCCGAAGAGTGGCGCCAGCCTCTCCTGCTGTCGATCAACGCCATCGCCGCCGGCGTGCGCAACATCGGTTGAACGGCCGCCAGGGGAACGATACGCTTGCTCTCGCGCGGTAAGCGCGCGGGAGGACAGGCGATGACGGCGACGGCACGATCCCAGGCGACGGCCCGCCCGGCGGGCGGCGGCGCGATCACCGAGGATATCATCGAACAAGCGGCCTACGAAGCCCACAGGCTGGCGGCAACCACGCTGCCGGCCGACGTGCGCGAGGCGTTCCGGACGATGCACGGTCGCGAACGGAACGAATTGCCGAAGCGCGTCATGGAGGCGATCGTTGAGAACTTCCACGTCGCCGAGGTCGACCAGCGGCCGATCTGCGCCGACGTCGGCGTTTCGCGCGTCTATGCCGTCTTCGGAAACGAGGCGTCGATCCAGGGCGGCGGCGTCGCCTTCGAGCGCGGGGTGCGCAAGGCGACCCAGCGGATTACCCGCGACCTCGCGCTCCGGTCCAATCGCTGCCATCCGCTCAATCGCAGCAACCCGGGCGATAATCTCGGCCGCTTCGCGCCGAACATCGATTACCGCTTCGAGCCGGACGCCGATTGGATCGAATTGATCGCGGTCCACAAGGGCGGCGCCTTCGGCAGCGACTTCCGTATGCTGGTCGACGGCGACGGCATCGACAGCGTGAAGAAGGGCGTGCTCGACGCCATCGCCGAATTCGGCCGGCGCGGGCTGACCTGTCCGCCGGTGCTGATCGGCGTCGGCATCGGCGGCACCAAGGACCAGGCCTTCAGCCTGGCCAAGCAGGCCGCCGTGCTGCGCCCCGTCGGCGATCGCCACCCGGAAGCCGAGATCGCCAAGCTGGAGGACGATCTGCTGGCGCTCGCCAATTCGCTGGGGTTGGGCGCGATGGGATACGTCGGCACGGGCGGCTATGCGACCGACGTGCACGTCGAAATCGCCTATACCCATTCGGCGCTGACACCGCTCGGGATTCACCAGCTTTGCCAAGCCGCGCGGCGCGGCGTGGTTCGCATCCATGCCGACGGCAGCATCGAAACCCGCGCGCAGCCATCCTGGTTCAGCGCGTATTCTCGCCGCCTCGGCGTCGACTGAGGATGTCGGCATCATGGCGACGTATCGGCTGAAAATACCCCTGACGGAAGACGACGTCCGCAAGCTCCGGATCGGCGACTTCGTTTACCTGGACGGCAAGATCCACACCGGTCGCGGCATCTATTACGATCATGTCCTGACCAAGGGCAACGTGCCGCCCATCGACTTGCGCACCGAAAGCAACGTGCAGATCCATTGCGCGCCCGCCGGAGTCGAGGACGCGCCCGGCAAGTACCGGATTTCGTCGATCCAGGCGACGGCGAGCTTCCGCTATTGGAAATGGGTGCCCGACTACATCGAACGCTTCGGCATTCGCGCCATCATCGGCAAGGCCGGAATGGACAAATGGGTCTACGAGGAAGTCTTCGCCAAGACCGGGACCGTGTTCCTGACCACCGTCGGCTACGGCATCGCCGCGTTGTACGGCCGCGCGGTCAAGAAGATCGACGCCGTCTATTGGAAGGAAGAACTTGGCCTGCCCGAGGCCCTTTGGGTCATCGAAGTCGAAAACCTGGGCCCCTTCATCGTCGATGGCGATTGCACGGGCGCCAGCCTCGCCGCGCTGGCCATTACCGAGGTGAACAAGAATTTCGCCGAGGCATACCGGACGCTGCCGGACTTCATCCTGAAACGGATCGGCGAGATCGACAAATCGCTCGAGCACGAAGTCATCGTCGGGTGCGGCGGCTGCCCCGATCCCGACAATCGTTGAACCCCAACCGCGCGGAGCCATCATGCTGTTTGATCATCGCACCTACACCTGCCGTCCCGGCACCATCAAGAAGCACCTGGCGATCTACAAGGAATACGGCTGGAAAGCGCAAACCCGGCATCTGGGTCAGCCCTTGCTTTACGCCGTGACGGAAACCGGCGACGTGAACAGCTACGTCCACGTTTGGGTCTATAAGGACGCCGCCGACCGTGCCGCTAAACGCGCCGCCATGGCGGCAGACCCGGATTGGCAGGATTACCTGCGGCGCAGCGGCGAGGCCGGATACTTGGTCAGCCAGGTCAATAAACACATGGTGCCGGCGGAGTTTTTCGAACCGAAGGTCTGACGGCGTCGCCGTGACCAAGATCGTCACCTGGAATATCCAATTCGGCCGGACGGCTCAGGGCGAAATCGACATCCGGCGCCCGGGCGTTCGCACGCGCGTCCTGGCGCCGGACGCGGACGTCGTCTGCATGCAGGAAGTCGTGCGCTGCATGCCCGAACTCGACGGCGGGGCGGGCGAAGACCAAGTCGCGGCGCTGGGCGAAATCTTTCGCGGCTACGAACCGGTGTTCGGCCCCAGCGTGTCGCGCCACCCCGGTGGTTTCGGCCCCCGGCGCGAGTTCGGCAATCTGATCCTGTCGCGCCTGCCGATATTGCAGGTAACGTGCCATGCGTTGCCGCAGCCGCCGGCGCCCGGCGTCAAGCATATGCCTCGCCAGGCGATCGAGGTCGTGGTGCTGGCGCCGTTCGGACCGCTGCGCATCGTGACGACTCATCTGGAATACCATTCCGCCGAGCAGCGCATGGCCCAGGCCGAACGGCTGTTGGCCGTTCATGCGGAAGCCGCGGCGAACGCGCGGTCGCCCGGCCTTGCCGCGGAGGACGGCCCCTACGCGGCGGCACCCAGGCCGGCCGATGCGATCATGTGCGGCGATTTCAACGCCCTGGTCGACGACGACGTCTATAAGACGATCTGCCGGCCGGGCCTCGATGGCGCGCCGGCTTTCGCGGATGCCTGGCGGGTTCGTCACAAGGAAAGACCGCATGCGCCGACCTGCGGCGTGCACGATCGCAAGCAATGGCCGAAAGGTCCTCACTGCCGGGATTATTTTTTCGTCACCGGCGGTATCGCGACGCGCATGGAAAACATAGAAGTCGACGCCGCGTCCATGGCATCCGACCACCAGCCGATTATCCTGACGCTTGCGGACTGAGCAGTGGCGTTTCAGCCTTTCGGCACCGGATGGCCGGGGATCGGCGCGTCGGCGACGAGGATCTGGCCGGTGTCGGAGTCGGTCATGTAGATCTGTTTCAGGCCCGCGCCGCCGAAGGCGACGTTGGTGATCGCCCGGCCGGCGCAACTGACGATCTTGTGGGTCGGCGTGCCGAACCGATCCAGCCGCCAGATCGCTCCGTGGCCGGGGCTGCACACCAGCACGCCGTCCTCGGAATCGACGGTCAATCCATCCGGGCCCAGCAATCCACCGGGCATCTGACAGAACATCATTGCCTTCGACACCGTCGCATCGCGCCCGATCGGCAGACGCCAGACCTGCGCCGCGCGGGTGATGGCGACGAACAGGACCTTGCCGGCGCGGTCCAGTACCAGACCGTTCGGGGACGGGCAGGTATCGATGACGCAGTGAAGCGCGCCGTCCTTGGTCTTGCGGTAGACCCGCCCGGTCGGATCTTGCAGGCCTGTTTGCCCTTGATCCGTGAACAGCAGGTCGCCTTCCGGCGAGAAGCAAAGATCGTTGACGCCCTTGAAGCCTTCGCTGCGAACCGAACCGATGGCCGTAGATATCCCGCCGGTTTGCGGGTCGATGGCGACGATTCCCTTCCGGTAGTCGGCCAGCAGCAGCGAGCCATCGGCACGCACCTTCAGGCCGTTCGGCCAGCCGTCGTATTCGGCGACGAGGGTCCAGTCGTCGCCGCCGTTCTTGCCGACGCGGAACACGCGGCCCATCGGGATGTCGACGACGTAGAGGCGGCCTTCGTCGTCGAACGCGGGCCCCTCGAGGAAGCTGTCGGTCGGCAGGCCGCCTCGGTTCGCCATAGTCCAGTCGTTCATTTTCGGCACGCGGAACCGGTCTGGCAGACAGGCCCAGACGCGAGTCGGAATTTCAACGGGCGGCGGGAACCAGGGCATCGGGCATTCTCCGGGGTAGGGCGCCGAAGGTTACTCGAATTTCACGCCGATGCCATTGGTGTATTGGCGGACAACCCGGGCGGATCGCGGGTCGCCCGTTGTTGGGGCCAGTTCGATCCGGCTGCCGATATCGAATCGTACCGGGGCGGTGGCCGAGAAGGCGAACTCGATGCCGGCGCCGCTTTCGGATACGTCGGCCATCCGGGCATCGACGATTTGCCCGGCCGCGCGCAAGGCGACCGGAAAGTCGACGACGGTTCGCGGATGGCGACGCTTTTCTTCCGTCATCGGTGCATGCTCCGTGGGCGGGACGATCGGGCGAAGATACACCGGTCGGCGCGGTTGGGCTTGGTTTTCCGACAGGGAGTAAAAATAAGTTTTCATTTTGTTCTTTTGCAATTAACATTGCGATATACAACTAATACGGGATTTCAAAACTACCGCAGGAGGCCCTAATGCCGCTTGGAGTCCATATCGCCATTTCCGACAATCAGCGAATACAATTGGAAAGCCTCGCCTCCGACGAAGACCGGATCGAGTTCGTCAACGAACTTATGGAGGAGTGGAACGACGACTTGATGTGCGGAACCGACAAGGCGTGGGATGCGATCCACCGCTGTCTTACGGAATCCCCGCCGAATACCAAAAATATGTCGGCCGAATACGGCACCTACCCCCTGCGATTGTGCATCATGGGCGGTAAGAAGCTGACGACCCCGAACACGACCCATTTCTTGTACCTGATCGAACCGCATGAGGTGGACGATATCGCCAAGGCCCTGGTGCCGATCGACGAGGCTTGGATGAACGAGAAGTATCGTGTCCATTGCCGCGGCGCGTGGCCGGAATACGGCGACGACGACATGGAGTATACGTGGGAGTATTTCCAAGCCATGCGCGATTTCTTCGTTCGCATGGCCGGGAACGGCAGGGCGGTTATTTTTAACGCGGATCAGTAGGGCAGACTCCGGCCAAGGAGCGTTCGGCACCGATCCCAATGGAATGCCGGTCTTTCAAGGCGCGCGGTATTGCCGTTTCTTAGGTCTGGCGCCGTTACTTCGCGCATGCAAAAATCCGTCAGTTGACGGATCGGACTATTGGATTATGCCAATCGCCGCTGCATATCCCACCCGCTTCATCGAAACCGGAATCTACGGTTCTGTGGCGGCTTTCGTCGTCTCGTTTCTCCTTGTTGTGTCCCCGGTTTCGGCGCAAGCACCGGGCGGGCCGCCGCCGGGCGTCATCGTGCAGACTGTGCGCGCGACCGACGTCGCCGAACAATGGACGTTCACCGGTCGGGTCCAGGCCGTCGACAAGGTCGACTTGATTGCCCGCGTCCAGGGCTTCGTCGCGTCCCACGAAGCTCGCGAAGGCGCCGAGGTCGCGAAGGATCAGCTTCTGTTCGTGATCGAGAAGGCGCCTTACGCGGTCGCCGTCGCTCAGGCGGAGGCAAACCTTGCCAGCGCCCGGGCGACGACCGAACTGGCGCGCACCACCTTTAACCGCGTCGAGGCGCTGGCGAAACGCGGCAATGCCCCGACCGCGCAACTGGACGACGCCCGCGCGCAATTGCTGAAAGCCCGCGCTGGCGAGCAGGCGCAGGCGGCGGCCTTGGATCGCGCCAAGCTCGATCTCACGTACACCGACATCCGCGCGCCGATGGCTGGACGGATCGGCCGCGCCGCTCATTCCGTCGGCGACCTCGTCGGGCCCGATCGCGGCGCGCTCGCGACTCTGGTCGCCCAGGATCCGATGTACGTGGCCTTTCCGGTGCCGTCGCGGACGCTGCTGAAGGTCCGCCGGGAACGGCGCCAGCCCGAAAGCGTGCGGGTCAAACTGAAGCTGCAGGACGGATCGCAATACGAACACGTCGGCATGATCCGTTTTGCCGAGGTCCAGGCCAATCCCACGACCGACACCATTTTGTTGCGAGCCATCGTGCCGAACCCGGACCGGCTGCTGGTCGATCAGCAATTGGTCGGCGTGATCGTCGAGGCGCGTCAATCCGAGGAAAAGCTCGTCGTGTCGCAATCGGCGCTGGCCATCGATCAACAGGGCGCCTACGTGCTGGCGATCGCCGACGGCAACAAAGTCGAAATCCGTCGCATCAAGACCGGCGAGCAGCGCGGCCCGGATGTCGTGGTTGAATCGGGACTGAAGATCGGCGACCGGGTAATCGTCGGCGGCATGCAGAAGGTTCGCCCCGGCATGGTCGTCGATCCGCACGAAGCCAAGCCGGAAGACAAGGCCAAGACGCCGCAAGCCGGCGGCTGAACCCATGAATTTCGAAATTTTCATCCGCCGGCCCCGGCTCGCGATGGTGATCTCGGTGGTCATCACGCTGGCCGGCGCCATCGCCATGCTGACAATCCCCGTGGCCCAGTATCCCGACATCGTGCCGCCGACGGTGCGGGTGACCGCGTCCTATGCGGGTGCCGATGCCGGCGTCGTTGAGCAAAGCATCGCCCAGCCTCTCGAGGCATCGGTCAACGGCGTGGACGCGATGCGATACATGAAATCCACGTCGGGCAGCGACGGCAGTTACACATTGACGGTTTCTTTCCGGCTCGGCACCAATCCGGACATCGCCACCGTCAGCGTGCAGAATCGGGTCGCGCTGGCGACGCCGAAGTTGCCGGAAGAAGTGCGTCGCGTGGGGCTGACGGTCGGCAAAGTGTCGTCCGACCTGTTGCAGGTGTTCCTGTTCTACTCGCCGGAGAACCGCTACGACCAGTTGTTCATCAGCAATTTCGTGACGTTGAATATCCTGGACGAAATCCGGCGCGTGCCGGGGGTCGGCGACGCGTCGATTTTCGGCGCGCGCGACTATGCCATGCGCATCTGGATCGACCCGGAACGATTGTCGAATTACGGCCTGACCACGAACGATTTGATTGCCGCGATCCGGTCGCAGAACGTCCAGGCCGCGGCGGGCCGGATCGGCGCCGCGCCGGTCTCCGACGATCAGCGATTGCAATTCACGGTCGTGACGCAAGGACGCCTCGCGACCGCCGAGGAATTCGGCAATATCGTAATTCGCGCGGAGAACGACGGCTCGTTCGTGCGCATCAAGGACGTGGGACGGGTCGAACTGTCGGCGGCGTCCTTCGACTCGTTCGGCCGTTACGAAGGTAAGCCTACGGCGCCAGTCGGCGTGTATCTTTCGCCGGGCGCGAACGCGGTCGCGGTGGCGCGGGCCGTGACGGAACGCCTGAATCAACTGAAGCCCAGATTTCCGCAAAGCATCGACTACGCCTACGTCTACAATACCGCCGATTTCGTTGGTGTGATGATCACCAAGGTGATCCATACGCTGATCGAAGCCTTTTTGCTGGTCGCGGTGGTGGTGTTTCTGTTCCTTGGCCGTCTGCGCCCGACCCTGATTCCGCTGATCGCGGTACCGGTCGCCATCATCGGCGCGATCGCGGCGATGCAGGCCTTCGGATACTCGGCGAATTCGATTTCGCTGCTGGCGCTCGTATTGGCCATCGGCATCGTCGTCGACGACGCCATCATCGTGGTTGAAAACGTCGAACGTGTGATGGAGGAAGAACCCCACCTGTCGCCCGCCGAAGCGACTCTAAAAGCCATGCGCCAGATCGCCGGCGCGGTGGTCGCGGTGACCCTTGTGCTGCTGTCGGTGTTCGTGCCGGTGGCGTTCCTGCCTGGGCCCTCGGGCGTTCTGTTCCGCCAGTTCGCCGTCACCATTTCGGCGGCGATGGTGATTTCGGCGATCAATGCCCTGACCCTGTCGCCGGCCCTGTGCGCCATGCTGCTGAAGCCCGGGCACCCGGTCGGAATCATGAAAAAGGTAACGGGCTGGATCAACGGCGTCGGGGACGGTTACGCCGCGGTGGTGGCGCGTTTGGTTCGGGTGTCGATCTTCAGTCTCGTCGCGCTCGGCGCCGTCGCCACCGGGTCCGGCCTTCTGCTGCAACGGACGCCGACCGGGTTCCTGCCGGCCGAGGACAAGGGGTTCGTCATTGTTGTCATGAACCTGCCGTCCGGCGCGTCGATCAACCGCACCGACGAGGCGGCGAAGAAGGCCGAAATCGCGATCCGCAAGGACCCGGCCGTCAGCGGCGTGGTCACTATCTTAGGGCGCGATTTCCTGGGCGGCGGCACGGCGCCGAATGCGGGCGTGATGTTCGTGCGCTTGAAACCCTATGCCGAGCGAACCAAGGCCAATCTTTATTCAAACGCCGTCGTCGGGCGCTTGTTCGCGGCGCTTGCCGCGATACCGGACGGACGATTCATTCCGCTGAATCCGCCCGCGATTTCCGGCCTCGGGCAGGTCGGCGGTTTCGAGTACATCATGGAGGCATTACAGGGCCAGGAGCCCGCCGATATGGCGGCGGTGATGCGCGGCCTCGTCATCACCGCCAATCAAGAACCGACGCTGATGGGGGTGTTCTCGACTTTCGAGGCCGAGACGCCGCAGGTGCGTCTCGACGTTGATCGCGACAAGCTGCAGGCGCTAGGCCTCGATTTGTCCGATATGTTCGCCGCGTTGCAGGCGACGCTCGGCGGGTTTTACGTCAACGACTTTAACTTGTTCGGCCGAATCTGGACCGTGTATCTCCAGGCCGAGCGCCAATACAGGAAGTCGATCGACGATATTTTCGAGATTCAGGTCCGTAACAAGAGCGGAGAAATGGTGCCGCTGTCGGCGTTCGCGACGACGCGCCTGGACGTCGGGCCGAGACTGCTGACGCGCTACAACAACTATCGCGCGGTTCCGGTCAACGGCGGGCCGGCGCC
>CAZDFF010000042.1:0-17634 GCA_964504425.1 uncultured Hyphomicrobiales bacterium | reverse complement strand
TCGGCAACTACGCCATCCGCATCAAGTTCGACGACCTGCACGACACCGGCATCTTTTCGTGGGACACGCTTTACGAATACGGCGTCAACCAGGACGAGATGTGGGAAACTTATCTCGGCGAATTGAAGAAGCGCGGCATGAGCCGCGATCCCTGATCGCTTTCTTCGTTCAATAAGTCCTCGATCAGCGCGCGGCCGCGCCCAAGTGCCGCGACAGAAATTCGCGCGAATCCCGCAAGGCCAGATCGACCGCGGCCGGATCGTAGCGGAACGTGACCGTGCGGTTTCCCATGTGATGCCGGTACGGCTTGGCGCCCAAATGCGAAAAATCGAAGCCGTGGGTGGCGTCGGGATAGAGTTTCCAATCAACGGGCAATCCCTTGGCGGCGTTCTTCTTGGCCTGTTCGATGCAGCTGTCCGGCGGCGAATCGTCGTCGGCCGCACCGAGCAGCACCAGCAGGGGCACGTCGGTGTCATCGTAGAAATTGACTTGGTGCTCGCCGCCCGAGCGGGTGCGCTTGTTGCACCACGGATAGAACGACACGATGGCCGCGAACGATTCGCCCGCGACGTGTTTTTGCCGGAACGACGCGCTGGCCAGGCGCAAGCCGGCCATGGCCCCGTAGGAAAATCCCATGTGGGCGACGCGCCGGCCGTCGACGAACGGTAGCCCGCGCAGATGCTTCAATCCCGCCGTCGCATCCTGGGCGTACTCGGTCACGCTGACCGTGTTCTTGCCGGGGCAGTTGAATTTGACGCCGCGCGGTTTCAGATGATCGACCACCAGCGCGACGTATCCGGCATCCACCATGCGGCCGGCCCATTCGGTGACGTGCCGGCCAAGCGTCGCGCAGGTATGCGATAGCACGATCGCGGGATGGGGACCGGGGCCGTCGGGCGCGTAAAGAGCCGCGCCCGGTCCGTGGATCGCGACCTTGCGGGGCTCGTGGGGCAGTTCGAGGTTGACCTGGGCCCCGGCGCGCCAGGCGACCGACACGAAGAGAATCGCGAAGACCGATACGCGTGCGACGATACGACTCATAGAGTCTCGCCGCGCATCAGGCGCGGCAGGTCGCCGACCGTGCCCATGGCGTGGCGGGTGAAGAACGTCTTCGCCGGGCCCATGCGGTTGACGGCGGCGAGGCCCAAGTCCCGCGCCAGCTTGATCGGGCCGGCGCCGTTCGAAAACAATCGATTGAGCCCGTCGGTCATCGCCAGCATCAGCGCGTTGTCGAAGCGCCGCCAGCGCTGGAACGTCGCCAGCGCGGTGCCGTCGCCGATGTCGAGACCCAGCCGCATGCGATCGACCGCGACTTCGGCCAGCGCCGCGACGTCGCGCAGGCCCATGTTCAGGCCTTGTCCGGCGATGGGGTGCATGGCGTGCGCCGCGTCGCCGACCAGGGCCAGCCGTTCGGCGATTTGCGTTTCGGCGAATTGCAGCGACAGCGGATGCGACCAGCGCCCGCCGACCACGCGCACGGTCCCCAAAAAATCCCCGAAGCGCCGTTCCAGTTCGGCGGCGAAATCGTCATCGTTCATCGCCATGATTCGGGGCGCGAGCTCGGCCCGTTCGGTCCAGACGATGGACGCGCGCCGGCCCGGATCGGCCGGATCGCCCAGCAGCGGCAGGATCGCGAACGGACCCGCCGGCAGGAACCGTTCGTGGGCGACGAAGTCGTGGCTGCGTTCGTGGTCGACCGTGCAGACGATGCCGACCTGATCGTAGGACCAGCCGCTGACTTTTATATCGGCCTTGCGGCGGATTTCGGAATGGCGCCCGTCGGCGGCGACGGCCAGGCGCGCACGGATGCGTCGCCCGTCGTCCAACGTCGCCGAAACGCCGCCCGCGTCCGGGTGCAGATCGGCGACGCGCGCCGGTGCGATCGATGTCGCGCCGGCCGCGTCGGCCAAGCGTTCGGCGAGCGCCCGGCGCAGATCGACGTTCCGCACCATGTGGCCGAAGGGTTCGCCCTCCCCGGCGTCCTCGGAATCGTAATGCAGGAAAAACGGCGAGGCCGCGTCCGACACCCGGATGTCGAGGATCGGCGCGGCGAGCTTTTCCAGGCCCGGCCACACACCGATGCCTTCGAGCAGCCGGCGCGACGAGCGCGCGATGGCGAACGCCCGGCCGTCGAACCGGTCGTCCAGCGTCCTGGCCGGGTCCTGGGCATCGACCACGATCGAGGAAATCCCGGCGCGGTCGAACGCGATCGCCATGGCGGCGCCGACGAAGCCGGCCCCGACGATCAACGCATCGGCTTCGAACGCCCTGTCTTTATGTCGGTTTGCGGTCATGGCCAAACCATGTCGCGGACAGCCTTGGGAAGTCCAGCGCCGGATTCGCGGTGCATATGCACAAATTATGACCATGCATGCTGCATTGCATAAAAAATAGTCATGAAAATGCCGCCGCGCCGACCGGCTGGAGTCGCCCGAATTTATTAACTAATTGAAATAAAACATGTTTTTATAGTTTTTCGAATCCGGCACGAATCTTGAGTTAAGGATTCGCGCTGAGCCGTTTCCGGCACGGGCGCCGCGTGTTTGCGCCGCGAGGGGGGACGGACGCCCAAGGAAGAGGAGTAAGCGCAATGAAGCTGATCATGGCGGTGATCAAGCCTTTCAAGCTGGACGAGGTCCGCGAGGCCCTGACGCCGCTCGGCATCGAAGGCATGACCGTGAGCGAGGTCAAGGGGTTCGGACGCCAGAAAGGCCAGGCCGAAATCTACAGGGGCGCCGAATATTCGGTCAGCTTCCTGCCCAAGGTGAAAATCGAGATCGCGGTCAAGGACGACCTAGCCGACAGCGTCGTCCAGACCATTCAGAAATCGGCCCTCACCGGCAAGATCGGCGACGGCAAGATTTTCGTCTACAGCCTCGAAAAAGCCGTCCGCATCCGGACCGGCGAGACCGACGGCGACGCCCTTTAGGAGACCAAAGATGATTTCCATGAAGAACACCCTCCGTTCGCTTGGCCTTGCCGCGTTCGCGTCGTTCGCGACCGTCGTCCAGGCGTACGCACAGACGGCCCCGGCCGCCCCCGCGGCTCCGCCGCCCAAGTTGGATTCCGGCGACACCGCGTGGATGTTGACCTCGACCGCGCTGGTCCTGCTGATGACCATCCCGGGCCTCGGACTTTTCTACGCCGGCATGGTTCGCAAGAAGAACGTGCTGTCGGTGGTGATGCAGTGTTTCGCCATCACCTGCCTGATGACCATTATTTGGATGGTCGCCGGCTACTCGCTGGCCTTCGCCGACGGCGGAAAGCTGAACGCCTACATCGGCGGCCTCGGCAAGGCGATGCTCGCCGGGATCGAGGTCGGTTCGCTTCAGGGCACCATCCCCGAAAGCGTGTTCATGGTCTTCCAGATGACCTTCGCCATCATCACCCCGGCGCTGATCGTCGGCGCCTTCGCCGATCGCATGAAGTTCTCGGCGATGCTGTTGTTCATGGGCATCTGGCTGCTGGTCGTCTACGCGCCCATCTGCCATTGGGTGTGGGGCGGCGGCTTCCTCAGCAAGCTGGGCGTGCTCGACTTCGCCGGCGGCACCGTGGTGCACATCAATGCCGGCATCGCGGGGTTGGTCTGCGCGATCGTGCTCGGCAAGCGCAAAGGTTACGGCACCGAGAACATGGCGCCGCATAACCTGGTGTTGAGCGTGATCGGCGCCTCGCTGCTCTGGGTCGGCTGGTTCGGCTTCAACGCCGGCTCGGCGGTCGCCGCCAACGGCGCCGCCGGCATGGCCATGGCCGTGACCCAGATCGCCACCGCGGCCGCGGCGCTGTCCTGGATGTTCGCGGAATGGATCCTGCGCAAGAAGCCGTCCGTGTTGGGCATCATCTCCGGCGCCGTCGCCGGCCTGGTCGCCATCACGCCGGCCGCGGGCTTCGTCACGCCCAAGGGCGCATTGGTCATCGGCATCGTCGCCGGCGTCCTCTGCTACTGGGGCGCCACCGGCCTGAAGAAGATGATGGGCTACGACGACTCGCTGGACGTGTTCGGCGTCCACGGCGTCGGCGGCATTGTCGGCGCGTTGCTGACCGGCGTGTTCGCCGCGAAGGCGATCGGCGGCACCTCGGGCCTGCTCGAAGGCAACGCCGGGCAGGTGTGGGTCCAGCTGCAAGGCATCGTCGGTACCATCGTGTGGTGCGCGATCGCGACCTTCATCATCCTGAAAATCGTCGACGCCATCGTCGGATTGCGCGTCGATGAAGAAACGGAAGTCGGCGGTCTCGACATCAACCTGCACGGGGAGACCGTCCACTAACGGAACTGCCGGCCCCACTCCGTACGGCGGCTATTCGGTCTCTCCGCCGTCCGGGGTTCCCCTCCACCGGCATAGGGCCGGGCGGATTTTCCGCCCGGCCCTCCTTTTTTGTAGCCGCCCATAAATTAGTCAAACGCCCGCCCATTGATCCTTTTTTGGGCGGCCGCGCGCGGCCCGGGCCCGGGCCGGGTTCGCCGCGCCATTCCCTAACCCGCTGATATCGCGCCCAATCCCTCCGGCCGCCTCGAGTGGCACGGATATTGGAGGGGGCGGCCTGGGGTCCGGCACAATGGCGTGCCGGAGGGACCGGCGCGACGGTGCGCCGGAGGAGAAAAGACATGGAAGTCTTCAAGTCGGGCGCCGACACGTTTTTCGTGTTGATCGGCGCCGTGATGGTTCTTGCCATGCATTCGGGGTTCGCGTTCCTCGAGGTCGGCACGGTTCGGCGCAAGAACCAGGTCAACGCGCTTATCAAGATCATGGCCGACTTCGCCACCTCGACGGTGGTCTACTTCTTCGTCGGCTACGCGGTCGCCTACGGGGTCGATTTCTTCGCCAACGCCAAGGTGCTGACCGGCGCGGTCAAGGCGCCGGGCTACACCTTCGCCGCCAGCGGCTACGACCTGGTGAAGTTCTTCTTCCTTTTGACGTTCGCCGCCGCGGTGCCGGCGATCATCTCGGGCGGCATCGCCGAACGCGCCAAGTTCTGGCCGCAGCTGATCGCGACCGCGGTGCTGGTCGGCGTCGTCTATCCGCTGTTCGAGGGCATGACCTGGGGAAGCCGGTTGGGTTTCCAGGATTGGATCAAGGGCGCCTTCGGCGTCACGTTCCACGATTTCGCCGGCTCGGTCGTCGTGCACGCGGTCGGCGGCTGGCTGGCGTTGGGCGCGGTCGTGCTGCTGGGCGCGCGCAAGGGCCGCTATCGCGGCGACGGCACGACGGTCGGCATCCCGCCGTCGAACATTCCGTTCCTCGCGCTCGGCTCCTGGGTGCTGTCGGTCGGCTGGTTCGGCTTTAATGTGATGAGCGCGCAAAACCTGCAAGGCATCAGCGGCCTGGTGGCGATGAACTCGCTGATGGCCATGGTCGGCGGCATCCTCGCCGCGCTGGTCGTCGTGCGCAACGATCCGGGCTTCGTGCACAACGGCGCGCTGGCCGGTCTGGTCGCGGTCTGCGCCGGGTCCGACGTGATGCATCCCTTGGGCGCGCTTGCCACCGGCGCGTTCGCCGGCGCGCTGTTCGTCTGGGGCTTCACCCAGTGTCAGGAGAAATGGAAGATCGACGACGTGCTCGGCGTCTGGCCCCTGCACGGCATGTGCGGCCTATGGGGCGGCATCGCCTGCGGCATCTTCGGGCTCGAGAGCCTGGGCGGCCTGGGCGGTGTTTCGTTCACGGCACAGCTGGTCGGCACCGCGACCGGCGTCGTCTTCGCCCTGGTTTCGGGTTTCGTCGTCTACGGAATCTTGAAAAAGACCATGGGCATCCGGCTTTCGGAAGAAGAGGAATTCCGCGGCGCCGATCTCTCGATTCACAGCGTCGGCGCCTATCCGGAAGAAGACCTGACCCGGCGCTGATCGAAAAATCCCGCCCGGCCTCGGACGCATCGCGCGTCCGGGCCGGGCGCTTTTCGGATTTTCAGGCTGTCGACGGCACGCTACCCTTGGGACCGTCCATCACGGCAACCCGAGGGGAGGCTCCTCACGCCATGCAGATGAAAAAAGCCGCAACCGCCGTCGTCTTTTCGGCCGCGCTGGCCGTCGGCCTTTGCTTTCAATCGAACGAGGCCGCCGCCCAGGCCGCCAGTTGCGAAAATGCCCTGGCGGAAATAAGCAAGGTGCTCCAGCTCAACCCGAAATTCGCCAACGCCCACGACATCGGCGTCGCCTGCAACAAGGCAAGCAACAAGCCGGCCGTGGCGGCCCGGAATTTCCTCGACCGCTTCGTGAAGACCTACAAGATCGAGGAAAAGGGACCGGCCGAAGCGGCGGCGGCGTCGCGCTGCCCGGTTGCGCTCCGTTCGGTCGCGCGCATTCTCCAGATCAACGCGAAATTTGCGAACGACCACGACATCGGCGTCGCCTGCAACAAGGCGAAGGGCCGCGGCGCCCTGGCGTCGCGCAACTTTCTCGATCGATTCGTGAAAAACGTGCTGAAGCTTAAATCTTGAATTTGCGAACGGCCGTTAATTGCACGCGCCGATCGATTCTTGCGCGCACCTTTTTTGACCGTCGATCCAGATCGCCCCGGACAGGTTGGCCCCGGTCAGAATGGTCCCTTCCAGTCTGGCGCCTTGCAGGTTGGCGCCGATAAGCACGGCCCCGGAGAGATTGGCGCCCGACAGGTCGGCGATTTTCAAGTTCGCGCCTTGGAGCACGGCACCGGACAAATTCGCCTTGGTCAGGTCGGCCCAATAGAAGTCGGCCCCCGACATCTGGGCGTTCATCAGCTGCGCCCCGGGCATCTTCGCCTTATCGAGCTTCGCCAGCCGCAATTGCGCCCGAACCAAAACGACCCCCGGCATGGTCGCGCCGGTGAAGCGCGCTTCCTGCAGCAAGGCGCCCGTCAGGTTGTGGCTGTGCGGCATGGTGAACCCGGTCAGGTCGCACTTTTGGCATGCCCTGGGCGCCATCAAGCGTTCGACCGCCTTTTGATCGAAGGCCGACGACGGGCCGGGCACGGATACGGCGAACAGCGCCGCCAGAACGGCGACGGACAGACCCGGTTTCATTTGCACGATGTTCCTTTCCCGGTGCGGATGGGACGAGGTTCGATCATAATCGAGTTTACCGGGAGCCGCATCGGCGGTTCTTGTGACCGGCCGCCGCCGACGCTACCATCCGCGCCGCCGGATCGCCCGAGAACGACATGCTGAACCCCCGCCTCGACCGCCTGCCCGATTATCCGTTCGACCGCCTGCGCGCGCTGCTGAACCCGGTCCAGCCGCCGAAGGATCTGGCGCCGCTGGCGCTGTCGGTCGGCGAGCCGCAACATCCGACGCCGGCCCTGATCGCGGAAACCTTGGCCGCCAACGCGCACCTGTGGGGCAAGTATCCGCCGATCGAGGGCACGCCGGATTTCCGCCAAGCCGTCGCGTCGTGGCTGGCGCGTCGCTACAGCCTGCCCAGCGGCTTCCTCGACGCCGACAACCAGATCTTGCCCGTGTCCGGCACCCGCGAGGTGCTGTACCTGATCGCCGACCTGGCGGTCGCGGAAACCCGCGCCGGCGGCAAGCGCCCCGCCGTGCTGATGCCGAGCCCATTCTATCACGTCTACGGCGGCGCGGCGGCGATGTCGGGCGCCGAGCCGGTCTACCTGCCGGCCGGACGCGACACCGGATTCCTACCCGACCTTGACGCCATCCCCGAGGAAACGCTGCGCCGCGCCGCGCTCTTCTATTTATGCTCGCCGGCGAACCCGCAGGGCGCCGTCGCCGACGCGGCCTATCTGGAAAAGGCGATCCGCCTGGCGCAGAAGTACGACTTCGTTCTGGCGATGGACGAATGCTACGCCGAGATCTACGACCGCGAGCCGCCGCCGGGCGCGCTCGAGGTCGCCGCCGCGCGCGGTTGGAGCACGCGCAACATCGTCGTCTTCCATTCCTTGTCCAAGCGCTCCAGCGCGCCGGGCCTGCGATCGGGCTTCGTCGCCGGCGACAAGGACCTGATGATCGCCTTCCGCCGCCTGCGCAGCTACGCCGCGACCGCCGTCCCGCTGCCGATCCTGGCGGCTTCGACCGCGCTGTGGCGCGAGGAAAGCCACGCCGCCGAAAACCGCGATCTTTACCGCGCCAAGTTCGACCTGGCCGACGCGTATCTCGGCAACCGGCCCGGCTACACCCGCCCGGCCGGCGGCTTCTTCCTGTGGCTGGACGTCGGCGACGGCGAGGACGCGGCACGCAGATTGTGGGCCGAGGCCGCCATTCGCGTGCTGCCCGGCGCCTATCTGGCCCGCGAAGATTCGGCCGGCAACAATCCCGGCCGGGCCTTCGTGCGGATCGCCCTGGTGCACGATATTTCGACCACCCGGCAGGCCTTCGAGCGGATCGTTAAGGTCTTGTAAACACTCGCGGCTTATCACCGTCCTATGGCCCGCACCCTGTCCACGGCCGGCCACGGGGCGATCTTCCCCGTCGGCACCGGCGATTTCGTCAAACGGCGTCTTTGCGAAGCCGCCGGCCTGCTGATTCTCGCGATCGCGGCGGCGTTGCTGGTCGCCTTCTTCAGTTATTCCCCGGCCGATCCGTCGCTGAACAGCGCGTCCGGCGGGGACGTCCGCAATCTGGCGGGCCGCGCCGGCGCCGTGATCGCCGACGCCTTCCTGCAATTTCTCGGCCTGGCCGCCGGCGTGCCGGCGCTCGCGCTTGCCGCCTGGGGCTGGCTGCTGCTCGGCAAACGCACGATTACCCATCCGTGGATTCGCGCCGTCGCGGTCATGCTCGCCTGCGTCCTGGTCGCGATCGCCGCCAGCGCGGTGGCCGCGATCGACGGCTGGCCGCTGGCGACGCGCATGGGCGGCGTGATCGGCACCGTGCTGGCCGACCGGATTCACGCCTTGACCAAGATGCTTCACATCGCCGTCGACGGGCACATCGTCGCCGTCGTCTTCGGCGCCTTGGGCGTGATCGCGACGATCTACGCCAGTGCGGTTTCGATCAGCGACTGGCACGCCGGCATGCGCGCCACGGCGGGCGCCTGGCAATTCGCGAAAAAGGGATTCGGCTGGACCCGCGGCGCGGTGTCCGGGTTGTCGTGGAAGATTCCCGTGCGGTTCGCCTATCCGGCGCAAGCCGAACGGATCGAGCCGTCGCTCGGCCGCCGCGCCCACGTCATCGATGCCGGCGACACCGAGACCGAGGAAGACGAACCCCGGCTCGCCCGCGCCACCCCCGACCTGGTGGCGCCCAAGGCGCCGAAGCCGAAGACCGGCAAGCGCGCCGAAAAGCTGCGCCAGGGAAAATTGCCCCTCTCCGAGGGCGAATATTCGCTGCCGCCGCTCGACCTGCTCGACAAGGCCGCCGAGAAAAAGGGCCAAGGCATGCTGAGCCAGGACGCGCTGGAGCAGAACGCCAAGATGCTCTCGAGCGTACTCGACGACTTCGGCGTCAAGGGCGAGATCGTCAAGGTTCGCCCCGGCCCGGTGGTGACGCTGTACGAACTGGAGCCCGCGCCCGGCACAAAGACGTCGCGCGTGATCGGCCTGTCCGACGACATCGCGCGTTCGATGAGCGCGGTTTCGGTGCGCGTCGCGGTCGTGCCCGGCCGCAACGCCATCGGCATCGAACTGCCGAACGCCAAGCGCGAGATGGTGTTCCTGCGCGAACTGCTGGCCTCGGAAGCCTTGGAAAAATCCGGCGGCAAGCTGCCCTTGGCCGTCGGCAAGGACATCGGCGGCGCGCCGGTGATCGTGGATCTGGCGCGCATGCCGCACCTGCTGATCGCCGGCACCACCGGCTCGGGCAAGTCGGTCGCCATGAACACCATGGTCCTCTCGCTGCTCTATCAACTGCCGCACGACCAGTGCAAATTCATCATGATCGATCCGAAGATGCTGGAACTTTCCGTCTACGACGGCATTCCGCATCTGCTGTGCCCGGTCGTCACCGAACCGGGCAAGGCGGTGGTGGCGCTGAAGTGGACCGTGCGCGAGATGGAAGAACGCTATCGCGCCATGTCGCAGTTGGGCGTGCGCAACATCGCCGGCTACAACGCGCGTCTGGCCGAGGCGAAGAAGAAGGGCGAGAGCCTGAGCCGCCGGGTGCAGACCGGATTCGACGACGACGGCAAGCCGGTGTTCGAGGACCAGCCGCTCGCCACGGACCCGCTGCCGTTCATCGTCGTCGTGGTCGACGAAATGGCCGACCTGATGCTGGTCGCCGGGAAGGACATCGAGGCCGCCGTGCAGAGGCTCGCCCAGATGGCGCGCGCCGCCGGCATCCACATCATCATGGCGACGCAGCGGCCCTCGGTCGACGTCATCACCGGCACCATCAAGGCCAACTTCCCGACCCGCATCAGCTTCCAGGTCACCTCTAAGATCGACAGCCGCACCATCCTGGGCGAACAGGGCGCCGAGCAGCTTTTGGGCCAGGGCGACATGCTTTATATGGCCGGCGGCGGGCGCATCACCCGCGTGCACGGCCCGTTCGTGTCCGACGAGGAAGTCGAGGGCGTGGTGTCGTACCTGAAAAGCCAGGCCGAACCGGATTATCTCGACGCCGTCACCGAGGAAGAGGAACCCGAATTCGAGATGCCGGGCGGCATCGGCGGCGGCCAAGCCGCCGACGACCTGTACGACCAGGCGGTCGCCCTGGTCGCGCGCGAGGGCAAGGCGTCGACCAGCTTCGTCCAGCGCTACCTGCAGATCGGCTATAACCGCGCCGCGCGCATCATCGAGCGCATGGAGGCCGAGGGCGTGGTCAGCAAGGCGAATCGGGTCGGCCGCCGCGAGGTCCTTGTCGGCGACCATTCGGGTTAGTACATAGAGCCTAATGGCTCAGGCTTTTTTCAGACGAATCTCGGGATTCCTGCGCGTTTCGGCCGCCGCCGTCGCGGTGGCGACGCTCGCCTGGGGCGCGCAGGCCGCGCCGTTGACCAAGACGCAGCTCGCCGACGTCGCCCGGATCGAGGAATATTTGAATTCCATCCGCACCATGAAGGCGCGCTTCCTGCAGGTTTCGTCAAACGGCGAATACGCCGAAGGCGACATCCGGCTGTCGCGCCCGGGCAAGCTCAGGCTCGATTACGCGCCGCCGGTGCCGATCCTGATTCTGGTGACCGGCAGCGTGGTTCTTTATTACGACAAGGAACTGAAACAGGCGCAGTACATCGGCACCGACCAGACGCCCGCCGCCATCCTGGTTAAGGACAAGATCCAGCTGCAGGGCGGCGACGTGACCATCGCCGGCTACGAACGCGACGCCGAGGCGTTGCGCCTGACCCTGGTGAAAACCGCCGATCCGAGCGCCGGTTCGATGACCCTGGTGTTCAGCGACAGGCCGCTGGCGCTGCGCAAGTGGTCGGTCGTCGATGCCCAGGGGCTGACCACCAACATCGCCCTGATGGCGGCAAAATTCGGCGCCGAGATCGAACCGAAGACGTTCGAGTTCGAGCCGCCGGCACCCGACGCGTCGCACAGCAACTAAAAAACCGGGCGGATTAACAGAAAGCCATGCGGTTTTTGCATGGCAGGTCTGTTTCGAGCACGCTTGTTCGGCCGTGTGTCGGGCCCCATTTATGAAACCAAGAGTCCGGCCGGCCCACGGTCGGATTCCCCTGGATGGCCCCCCTGCCATCCTCAAAAACCCTTCAGTGGGTTTATGCGCCCGGCTTGCCCCCCTTGCCGGGCGCATTTTTTTGTGCCGACGCGACGGCATAAGTTTGCTAATTTTGCGAACATGGCAAACCGCCTCAAAAGCACAATGTCCCGCGCAGCGAACGGGCGTCCGACATCCCCGGATTCCGCGTTCGAGCGGCGATTTTGCGCGGCGGCGCGGCGCGTCCTCAAGCGGCGGGGCGTTCCGGAAGACCGCATCGAGGCGGAAATCGCGCGGATCAAGCGCATGAAGCCGGCGATCCCGTTTCCAACCGTCGAAGACTTGGAAAAGGCCATTGCCGACGCCGCCGACGCGCGCTGATCTGTTCTGGCGGCAATCGCAAGCGCTGTTCGATCGGTGGGAATCCCTGCTCGCCCGTGACCCGGCGCGCGTGCGTCGGGAATGCGCTCTCTATCGCCGCTAGCTGACGAGCCTTCCAGCCGCCGACGAGGACACGGTTCTGGTGCAGAAAATTCTTCTGGAAATGCTTGCCGATCTGATGGTCGACGCGACGCTGCGGCAGTGACGGCGGTTTCGCCGTACTCCCTACGGCGACAGCCGATAACCGCCCGGTTCGGTGATCAGGATTTCCGCCTTCGAGGGATCCTTTTCGATCTTCTGGCGCAGCCGGTAGACGTGGGTTTCCACCGTGTGCGTGCTGACGCCCGCATTATAACCCCAGACTTCGCCCAACAAGACGTCGCGGCCGACCATGCGCCCGCCGGCGCGGTACAGGTATTTCAGGATCGCCGCTTCCTTATCGGTCAGGCGCACCTTCCTGTTGTCGGCGTTGTCGACCAGGGTCTTCGCCTTGGGCTGGAAGGTGTAGGGCCCGATGTTGAAGACCGCGTCGTCGCTGCGTTCGTACTGGCGGATGTGCGCGCGCAGGCGGGCCAGCAGCACGCCCAGGCGGAACGGCTTGGTGATGTAGTCGTTGGCGCCGGCATCGAGGCCGAGGATGGTGTCGGCATCCGTGTTGGCGCCGGTCAGCATGATGATCGGCGACTTGACGCCGTTCTTGCGCATGAGGCGGCAGACCTCGCGGCCGTCCATGTCGGGCAGGCCGACGTCGAGAACGATGACGTCGAAGTAGTCCTCGCGCGTCAACTCGAGCGCTCTTGCTGCGTCGGCCGCCGCCGAGACGGTGAACTCCTCGTACAGCCCCAACTGCTCGATCAGCAGATGCAGCATCGTCTCGTCGTCGTCGACCAGCAAAATGCGCCGGTCGCGCGCCGACGACGTCGTTTCGATCACTTTTTTCCCCTCCCCCGATCGACGACGATCGGCTCTCGTTCCGGCGGCCGTCGTCGGCCTACGGCTTGGCGGCTTCGCCGACCAATTGTTTCAGCACGCCCGAGATTTTACCGGCGACGTCGTCGCGATTCTTGATTCCGTGACGCTTGGTCAGCTCGCTCGGCTCGTTGTAACCGACCCACACCTTGCCCGCGTTGTCCTGCCACGCGAGAACCTTCAGAGGCAGGTCGATGCCGATGGTCTGGTTGCTTTGCATCAAGGGCGTGCCCAGCTTTGGATTGCCGAAGATCAGCAGCTGGGTGGGATTGAGCTTCATGTCGACCTTTTTCGCCGCGGCGCCGTGATCGACGCGGGCGACGACGGCGATTCCCTTCGATTTAAGCAACCCTTCGAGGCGGTCGAGAGTGGCCGTCACGCTGTGCGCGCTCGGCTTGACGACGAAGCCGCCGCCCGCGAACGCATTGAACGAAACGAGCATCGCGGCCAGCGCGACGGCGATTAATTTTGTCATGATATTATCCTTTCGAGTTGAGCGGCCCGCATCCAGGTGCATTAAACGGCGGCGCCAACGGGCATAAAAATGACGTCCGCGTGATGCGGGTTAACGGTCCGACGATCAGGCGGCCTTCGACCACGCAGCCTTGGCGAAAGCCGCATCGAGCGGCGTGCCGGCGACGTGGTTGGTGTAGTTGGACAGCGTCTTGAAGCCGATTCCGAGGATCACCTCGAGAATCTGCCGCTCGCCGTATCCGGCGCTCTTGAACGCCCCGACGTCCTCGACCGTCGGCCAGCCGCGCGAGGCCACGACGGCGGCCGTGAAGCGGCGCAGCGCTTCGAGCTTCGGATCGGGAATCGGCCGGTTGTCGCGGATCGCCTGGATCGCGGCGTCCGGCACCTTCTGCATCCCGGCGATAACGCTGTGCGCAGCGATGCAATATTCGCAGTCGTTCTCGTAGTTGGCCGTCAGCAGCACCACCTGGCGTTCGGTCGCGTCGAACGACGTTTCCTCGAAGATGCGGGACAGGGTCGTGTAGGCCTTCACCAGGGCCGGTGCGGTCGCCATCACGCCCAATAGATTGGGCACGAAGCCGAACGCGCTCCTGGCGCCGGCGAGGACTTCCTTGGCCGCCACGGGAGCGGTTTCGACGGTGTGCACGGTATAGGGCATTTCGATTTTTCCTTCGTTTGAGGCGGTGGATTCGAGGCGCTTAGAACGCTCGTTCAAAATAAAGCCAAAAAAAATCAATCGAGGCGTCGCATGGCCTCCTCGACAATGGATTTCAGCAGCGCCCTGTCCGGCCGGCTGCGCGTCAGCACCACGAGGCCGAGCAACGACGCCAGCAGGCCGCGCGCGCATTCGACCGGTTTCACGTGCGCGGGAATATCGCCCCGGGCCTTGCCCTTCTTGATCGCCCGGGCGAAGAAGGCTTCCATCTCCGACTGCGCGGTGGCGACGATGCGGCCGACCTCGGCGTCGTGCTGGGCCAGTTCCAGCGCCGTGTTGGTCAGAAAGCAGCCGCGATTGCCGCCGCGTTCCGATACGTTCTGCGCGAAGGCGAGAAACACGCTGCGAATCGCGTCGCGCGGTTCGCAGCGTGCCTCCAGGTCGGCCAGCATGCCGCGCCGCATCCGCTCGTCGTACATCCGCAGTGCCGCCAGGAACAGATCGCGCTTGTCGCCGTAGGTGGCGTAAAGACTGCCGCGATTAACGCCGGTGCGGTCCACCAGGTCCTGCATGGACGTGGCCTCGTAGCCGCGCTCCCAGAAGGCCTGCATGGCCTTGTCGAGCGCCTCCTCGGCGTCGAATTGTTTCTGCCACGGCATGGCGTTTCTCCTCGGGGGGCCGTTCTAATGTGTTTGGAACGATCGTTCAATACACGTTTTCGAGATCGCGATACCCGCCCCGGCGAATCGGACGCGCGCCGTCCGGCGCCGCCGGGATCGGGTTCGCGCGCTCGACGTCACGCCGGATCACGGCATTGCACGGACGGATCGCGACGACGTGAAGGAGAAACATTCGCGTACCGTGAAACCCTATCGCGCTACCTTGCGCGCTCACGTTTCCCTGAGCGTTCGTTCAAAAACTTTCGCGGCGAGGTGTTTTGTCTTCGCGCCTCGTTTGGAAAACAATCATGACGCGAATTTGGAGATCGATCTCCAAGTGCAAATTCAGGAGAGACCCATGCAAACGTTCAAACGACTTCCCACCGCGCTGGCGCTCGTTCTCGGCGCGTTTCTGATTTCGGCGTGCGCCGCAACCGTTTCCGACGGCTCCGGCGTTTCGACTCATGTGCCGACCGAGCGGACTCCCGGCTACTTCGGCTAGTCTCGGCGCGACACATGTGCCACGGGCCGGATAGCGGGCGTTCGGATGGGACTGTCCGACGGCTTTCCGGCCCGACCAACTGAATTGCCACGGATGGTCCCCAGCCGTCCGAAAACCCTTCGACGGGTTTATGCGCCCGGCTTGTCCCCCTTGCCGGGCGCTTTTTTTGCGTCGAAGAGTAAGGATTACGGCGACAGCCGGTAGCCGCCCTGCTCGGTGACCAGGATTTCCGCCTTCGAGGGATCGCGTTCGATCTTCTGGCGCAGCCGGTAGACGTGGGTTTCCAGCGTGTGCGTGGTGACGCCGGCGTTGTAGCCCCAGACTTCGTCCAGCAGCACGTCGCGGCCGACCACCCGCCCGCCGGCGCGGTACAGGTATTTCAGGATCGCCGCTTCCTTGTCGGTCAGGCGCACCTTCTTGTGGTCGGCGTTGTTGACCAGGATCTTGGCGCTCGGCTGGAACGTGTAGGGCCCGATGTTGAAGACCGCGTCGTCGCTGCGTTCGTGCTGGCGGATGTGGGCGCGCAGGCGGGCCAGCAGCACGCCCAGGCGGAACGGTTTGGTGATGTAGTCGTTGGCGCCGGCGTCAAGGCCCAGGATGGTGTCGGCGTCGGTGCCCGCGCCGGTCAGCATGATGATCGGCGACTTGACGCCGTTCTTGCGCATGAGGCGGCAGACCTCGCGGCCGTCCATGTCGGGCAGGCCGACGTCGAGGATGATGACATCGAAATAATCCTCGCGCGCGAGCGCGAGGGATTCGGCCGCGTCCTTGGCCGACGAGATGACGAATTCCTCGTGCAGCTTCAGCTGCTCGGTCAGCATCTGCAACAGGGCCTCGTCGTCGTCGACGATCAGGATACGCTTGGCGGTGCTCATGGGTTTCCGTTCGCCGGGAATCGTTTCGCCGGCGAATTGTTGCCGGAATGGGCGATTTTAGGGCGTCGGCGCGGAATCCGCCAATCCGATTATGCCCTTGCGCCCGGGCCGCGGCGGCGCGACAAGGACGATTGTTGCAGCAACGCGGCTTAGATTCCTCTAATATACGCCTATCGCGATCCCCCGGGACCGGACGGATGCCCAAGACCTTCGAACTGCTGACCATGCCGGCCTCGCGCGAGCCTTTTTCGCTGCTCGCCGTCGACCGCGCCGTGTCCGAACTGCGGCGCGGGCGCACGGTCGCGATCCAGGGTGCGCAGGGCCGCGCGGTCCTGGCCCAGGCGGCCGAAGCGGCGACGCCCGGCGGCCTCGCCGACATGGCCCGGCTGGCAGACAGCGAGCCGGTGCTGGCCATCACCGGCCGGCGCGCCAAGGTCTTGAATTTGTGCCAGACGGTCAGCCGCGTCGTCGCCGTCGCCGCGCCCCAGGGACTGAACGCCGACCTGGCCCGCGATCTCGCCGATCCGTTGTCCGGCGTCGACGGCCGGGATCTCGATCTGAAAACAGAGGAAGTGCCGGCGCACGGCTGCGCCGCGGCAGCGGTGGCGCTGACCAAGATCGCGCGCCTGCTGCCGGCGGCGGTGACGGCGCCGATCGAAAGTGAAGCGGCCGACGACCTGGGCGCCTGGGTCGCGCGCCACGACATGCTGCTGGTCGACGCCGGCGACATCTTCCAATACGAGAACACGGCGGCGCGGACCTTGAGCGCGGTCAGCGCCGCGCGCGTGCCGCTGCCGGGCGCCGAGAACACGCGCATCGTCGCGTTCCGGCCGCTGGACGGCGGGCTGGCACACCTGGCCATCGTCATCGGCGACCCAAAAGGCGGCGAACCGGTACTGACCCGCCTGCATTCGGAATGCTTTACCGGGGATCTTTTGGGAAGTCTTCGCTGCGACTGCGGCGATCAACTGCGCGGCGCGCTCGACGAAATCGCCAAGGCGGGCGCGGGCGTGCTCTTGTACCTGGCGCAGGAAGGCCGCGGCATCGGCCTGGTCAACAAGCTGCGCGCCTACGAATTGCAGGACCGCGGCCTCGACACCCTGGATGCCAACGAGCAGCTGGGCTTCGACGCCGACGAGCGGGTTTATCTGCCGGCGGCGCAGATGTTGCGCCAACTCGGATTCTCGCGGGTCCGGCTATTGACCAACAACCCGACCAAGGTCGACGCGCTCGCCCGCTTCGGAGTGGCGGTGGTCGACCGGGTGGCGCACGCCTTCCCGGCGAACAAGCACAACGAGCTTTATCTGCGCACCAAGGCGGCCAAGGGCGGCCACCTGTTTTAACCCCCCTTCCGCCCCCCTCCCGCGACGGCAGATCTTGCCGGGAAAGGCCCGTTCCGAGGCCTCGGACGGGCCGTTTTTATGCCCATAATTCATTGATAATATTGAATTTAACTGTTGGCACGCGGCTTGCGTAGAAATACGCAAAATACGGCCAACGACACATAAAAACGGGAAGTGAGTGGGCCATGATGACATCGACCGACCGCGCCGTCGCCTGGCGCGTATCCGGCAGACCACCGACGAACTGAAGCGCGGG
>CAZDFF010000041.1:0-17947 GCA_964504425.1 uncultured Hyphomicrobiales bacterium | reverse complement strand
CGAAATCGTCGCGCCAGGATGGCGCCGTCGCGTTCCGGGAGCACTTTTGCGGCCTCGCCGGGCCGGATTTTGAGAACGACGAGGTTGGGCCCGGGCTTCCGAAACAACAGGTCGGCGACGGCTCCGAGCGTATCCTGGGTGACGACGGTCATGGCGGTGCGGAATCCCAGGCCGAGCGCCGCCGCGGCCAGATCGACTCCTGCCGCGCTGAGCCCCGGCTGATGGCCGGTTTCGCCGAAGGCTTCGTTGTCGAGCACCAAAATTCCGAAATTACTCGGCTTTTCGGCGGCGACCACGGCAAGCCCGCCCAGGCCCATCATGGCTTCCCCGTCTCCGGTGACGACGACGACTCGACGCTTCGGCTGGGCCAAGGCCAAGCCCAGGCCTATGGACGCGGCCAGCCCCATGCCGCCCCATAGGTAGAAAGTGTCGTCGGTTTCGCCGGCCGCGGCGCAATCCCACGCCGGCGCGCCGAGGCCGGCGACGATCAACGCGCCGCCGCGCTCTGCAAGCAGGCGCTTCACCGCATCGCGGCGGTCAATGCCCCGCGAGGCGGGGGTCCCGGTTCGGGAGGATTTTGTCGTCTTTCTCATTTTTCGAAACTCTTGGTGCCGATCAAGCGTTGGCCGATCAAGACTGCTGCGGCCCGATCTGAATTGAAGGCGATCGCGGCGGCGGCAGTCATGGCCGGGCCGACGTCGTCGGCGCGATCGGCACGATGTAGAACGGTGCCCATGATTTCCATCACCTTGGGCGTGGCTTGCCCCATCGGGACTTGCCACGGGTTGAATTCGCCCCACTCGCCGCGCATGGTCACGACCATCAGGCACGGCAGGCGACAGGTGGCGACGGTGGCGAAGGCGTTGACGCAATTGCCGACGCCGCTGCTTTGCATCAGCAACGCGGCGCGTTTGCCACCCAACCATGCGCCGATAAGGATGCCGACGCCGTCCTGTTCGCTCGACAACGTGACGATGCGCATCTTTCGGTCCTTGCGGCAGAGATCGAGCGTTCGCGACAAGCCGGCATCGGGAACGGTTGCAATCATGCCGACATCCGCGGCAGCGAGCGCGCCATGGATATCCTTCGACCAGTCTCGCGATGATTCCCCACGGGCCGTTCGTCGCATCGTCATGGTTTATCGTTTTCCGCTGTTGGATCGGTTCAGTCTTACGGCCGAAGCCATCTCGCCGCAACGGCTTTCCTGCCGAAGCGGAGTCATTGGAGACGGCGTTCAGCCTGCGTTCGATAACGAGCGAAAATCCCTCTGGATTCAAATAATTCACTTGAGTCTAAAATTAAAAGCCGATTAGGCTCACGCCCTGCGGGGTTACGAATGCACCTCGGCGTCAAGTGCATGGCCGCTTCCACGCCTGGATAAGTTGTCCCCGACGCGAACGAGATCCGAGAGGGTCGACTTTCGGGTGCGCGGTCGCGCGCCCAAATCTAAGGTACGAAAAGGAGCAGTCATGGCGCTTGGAACGGTTAAGTGGTTTAACGCCACGAAAGGTTACGGCTTCATTACCCCGGACAATGGAGACAAGGACGTGTTTGTGCACGTCACCGCGATCGAAAAATCCGGTATGGGTCCGCTCGCGGAAGGGCAGCGGGTATCCTTCCAAGTTTTGGACGAGGCGCGCGGCCTGAAGGCCGTGGACTTAAAGCCGGAGTAAGACGGCTTACCGGGGGGTAGCCTCGGCCGAGATCCGGGCCCGCATCGACGGCGACAAGATCGCCGCCGGTGCGGGTCTTTCTCATTGCCGGCCGGTGTTCGGATGCCAGGCGGCGGTCACTCCTTTTGGGCTTTTGGCCGGCTATGGTACACTTCGCCCATGCCGCAATTTTGCACGCTCCGCCCCAGCATCCCGATTCTTAGCCTCGTTTTCTTGCTTCTTGGCTGGTTTGCCTGCGGGATTGCCATCCAACACGCGCATGCCGAAGACAAGATCGGCGTACAGCGTGAAATCGAGGCTTGGGATCGGATCCTCGGCGTTGCAGAACGCTTCGCTCGCGGCCCCGCCGACGACCCGCGCGAGGCCAGACGTCTCCGCACGGAGCTTCGTTCGGTCGAGGAGGATGCCAATGCCGTCAAACAGCCAATCGAACGCGACCTGAAGGCGTCTCAGGATCTTTTGCAGGCAATCGGCCCGGAGCCGAAGAAAGGCGAACCACCCGAGGCTCCAGCCGTTGCCGAACGGCGTGCGCAGTACCAAGCAACCATCACGCGTCTCCAGGCGCAAAAATCCCTCGTCGACTTGGCGCTGAAGCGAGCGGGCGAACTCGATCAGACAATTTCGGCCA
Organism: uncultured Hyphomicrobiales bacterium; assembly: GCA_964504425.1. Taxonomy (GTDB): domain Bacteria; phylum Pseudomonadota; class Alphaproteobacteria; order Rhodospirillales; family 2-12-FULL-67-15; genus CAZDFF01. Next base: position 15,646 of record CAZDFF010000041.1, on the reverse strand, counting down.
GAATGAGAACGCGCCTGATCGAGCGCGTGCTCGAACCCAGTCCGTTGCCGTTCGGCGGCGAAACTCTGGCGATCGCGGGACGCGAGTTCGCGACCGTATTGTCCACCCTGGCGGACAGCCCATTTGCCTGGTATCGCGATCTGTCGGAACGCCATCGTCAGGCGCTCGGTACGTGGCGCGGAGGGCTGATCGTCTTCGTTGCCTTGTTCGCTGCGGCGTTTGCGCGCCGTTTCCTCCGCCGCCACTTCGGCCGTGACGTCGCGATCGAGCAGCCCAGCTACGCGCGCCGCGTCGTCGGCGCCATCGCCGAAGGGATCGCCGGGGGCGTCGTGCCGGCGGCGATTCTGGGCGGACTATATCTGATTGTTACCCGGGAAGGCGCGCTGATCGGCGGCATGTTCGCCAATGTCGCCACCAGCCTGCTTGCTGCGTTGTTCATTTTCGTCTTGGTGACGGCACTGACGCGCGCGGTCCTGGCCCCCGGATTGCCGGCGTGGCGAATTACCGAATTCGATTCCGAGCAAGGGCGCATTATCAGTCGGCGCGTCGCCTTGCTGACGGCGATTTTCTGCGTCGATCTCTTCTTCGATCGATCGACGCGTCTTATGACGCCTTCGCCGGAATTATGGTCGGTTTCCCATGCGGCGGTGACCGTGCTCGAGGCACTGGTACTACTTACGCTGACGCCCGCCCGGCTTTGGCAACCGGCGCGTTCCGTAACCACCGACGACAGCGCACCATCCTCGCCCCCGGTACCGCAGTCACCGATATGGGGATGGGCACGGCGTATTGTAACGGTTATCGCCGTGGTCGGCATTGTCGCGGTGCTGGCCGGATATGTCGGGGCTGGGCGATATCTGGTCGAAAACACACTCTACACCGGACTGGTGCTCGGGGCCTTCGGGGTCATGCGCGGGCTGGTCAGCGAATGCATCGATGTATTCGCGCAGTCGGCATTGGCGAGGGAACGGCTTCACCTTCAGCCCGCAACCTTGCACCGCTGGCGCTTTTGGTTGCGCGCCGCGATCGATCCCGTGTTGTTTCTGGCGGCGGCAATCGTCGTCGCGTCTTATTGGGGACTGCCGCGCGAAGACTTGATGGCCGCCGTCGTTTCTGTCGTGCGCGGGTTCAAGATCGGCAACGTCACATTCTCGCCGGCCGATCTCGTCATGGCGATGATCGTATTCATGCTGGCGATGGCGGCCACCCGGGTGTTGCAGCGCGTTCTCGTCGAAAAAATATTGCCGGAAACGAGAATGGAAGTGGGGGCGCGACATTCCCTTGGCGCCGGCGTCGGCTACCTCGGCGTGGTGGTCGCGGCGGCATTGGCGGTTGCGGTGGCCGGCGTCGACCTGACGAACATCGCCCTGGTTGCCGGCGCGCTTTCCGTCGGCATCGGTTTTGGCCTGCAGAACATCGTGAATAACTTCGTGTCGGGTCTGATCCTATTGGTCGAGCGGCCGATCAATGTCGGCGATTGGGTGGTGATCGGCGGCAAGGAAGGAACGGTGAAGCGGATCAATTTCCGCGCGACCGAGATCGAAACGTTCCAGCGGGCGTCGGTCGTCATCCCGAATGCGGAAATCATTTCCAGTTCCGTCACGAACTGGACGTTGAAAGATCGCATGGGCCGTATCGAAATTCCGATCGGCGTCGCCTATGGATCGGATACGGAGGCCGTAAAGGCCTCCTTGCTCGAATGCGCGAAGGCGCATTCCAAGGTGTTGCGTTACCCGGAGCCCATGGTGCTGTTCCGCAATTTCGGCGACTCGTCGTTGGACTTCGAGTTGCGTTGCTTTACCGGCGACGTGACGGAACGCATTGTTATCGAAAGCGATATTCGTTTCGCGATCGACAATGCCTTCCGCAAAAAGGGGATCGACATTCCATTTCCACAGCGCGTGGTTCATTTCGCGCCGGGGCATGGGCCGTTAATGCCGCCGGTCGAATCCAAAAAGCCGGAATGATCCGCTAACGCCAAAGACCGCGAGTGTCGATCACCGTCTTGCCGCCCGACTCCAGTTTTGCGCGATCGATCTGAGCGAACGGCCGATGGTCGGTCAGCAGAACGACCACGTCGGCGAGTTGCACGGCCTCGTCCAGCGCCGCCATTTCGACGCCGGGCAGCCCCGCGATTTGCTCGGGAAGGTCATCGACATTCGGTTCGACGACCAGCAGTCTTAGACCGCCGGCCTTTGCCAAGTCACGCACGACGGCGACGGACGGACTTTCCCGCATATCGTCGATGTCGGCCTTGTAGGCGAGGCCGAGACAGGCGATCACGGATACTTTTCTGTTTCTTGCCGCATCCAGAATGTCGGAAACGACGTTTCCGGGTTGGGCATCGTTTACCTTTCGGGCTGCCCGTATCAAATCGGTTTCGTTGGGCGCGGAGGCGACGATGAACCATGGATCGACGGCGATGCAATGGCCGCCGACGCCAGGGCCCGGTTTCAGCACGTTGACGCGCGGATGGTGATTGGCGAGTTCGATCGCCTCCCATACGTTTATGCCAAGGCGCTTGCAGACGAGCGACAGCTCGTTGGCGAACGCGATATTGACGTCGCGATATGCGTTTTCGGCGAGTTTCACCAGTTCCGCCGTCCGGGCGGTCGTCAGCAGGCATTCGCCGTGCACGGCCAGACGGTAAAGCCGCGCGGCTCGCTCGGCGCACCGTTGGCTGATGCCGCCGATGACGCGGTCGTTGGCGACCAGTTCCAGGAGAACGCGACCGGGAAGCACGCGCTCGGGGCTGTGCGCGATCTGGACGTCAGCGCCTTCGCCCGCCGCGTGGGGGAAGGACAGGTCAGGCCGGGCCGCGGCGAGCCAGGCGGAAACCTGTTCCGTGGTCCCGACCGGGGACGTCGATTCGACGATGACCAAGTTTCCCTTGGCAACGAAGGGCGCGATGGCACGGGTTGCCGCCTCGACATATGTGAGATCCGGGTCCTTCGCCGCGGTGAAGGGGGTCGGCACGGCAATGATGAATGCATCCGCCGCGTTCGGTGTCATGCTGGCTTCCAGCATGCCGGCGCTGACACACCCCTTGATGAGGGTTTCGAGGTCGGGCTCGACGATGGGCGCCTTGCCCTGGTTGACCAAGTCGACCTTGCGCCGATCCACATCGACGCCCAATACCTTCAACCCGTGGCTCGCGAATACGGCCGCCGTCGGCAGCCCGACGTAGCCGAGACCGATGACGGCGATGGATTTGAATTCCCAATTCACTTCACGATCTCCGCGACGATCCTACCTGCCGCCTTGCCGTCGCCATAGGGGTTGGTTGCCTGGGCCATTTTGCGGTACTCGGCCTTGTCGTCGAGCAATAGCGCGCATTCCGAAACGATTTTCTCCTCGTCCGTTCCCACCAGACGAACGGTTCCGGCCGTGACGGCTTCCGGACGCTCAGTCACGTCGCGCATGACCAGAACGGGCTTTCCCAACGACGGCGCCTCTTCCTGAATACCTCCGGAGTCGGTAATGACGACGGAGGCTGCCTGCATAAGATGAACGAATTCAAGGTATCCGAGCGGCTCGATAAGATGGACACGCGCCGAATTGCCGAGGATGCGCTTCACTGGGGTCTGGACATTCGGATTCAGATGGACGGGATAGACGATTTCAACGTCGTCGCGTTGCGACAATCGTTTGAGGGCGTTGCAGATGCGTTCGAAACCGGCGCCGAAATTCTCTCGCCGGTGGCCGGTCACCAAAACGATTCGACGGCCGCTCGCGAGGAACGAAAGATCGGTCGCGATCGCCGTTCGCCGTTGGGGCTCGCGGTCGAGCAGCGCGACGGCTTCCAAGAGCGCATCGATCACGGTGTTGCCGGTGACGAAGATGCGCGCGTCGGGATGGCCTTCGGCCGTCAGGTTGGCACGCGCCGTTTCGGTCGGCGCGAACAGCTTATCGGCAATGGCGTCCGTCAGACGGCGATTCATTTCTTCGGGAAAGGGGGCGTAGATATCTCGCGTGCGCAATCCCGCCTCTACGTGACCGACGGGGACGCGCGCATAGTAGGCGGCGAGCGCGGCGGCGAATGTCGTCGTGGTGTCCCCATGCACAAGTACCCGGTCGGGACGAAACGTTTCGATCGTCTCGCCGATCCCGGCCAACGCCCGGGTCGTGATGTCGGTCAGGTTTTGGCCCGGCGCCATGATGTCGAGATCGTAATCGGGTCGGATGGCGAAAACATCCAGAACCTGGTCCAGCATCTGGCGGTGTTGGGCGGTGACGCAGACGGCGGAACGAACGCCATCGACCCGCTCCAGGGCTTTGACGACCGGCGCCATTTTGATCGCCTCGGGTCGTGTGCCGAAGACGCTGAGAATCCGCATCTTTACCTTTATTCCGAATGCCGGCACCGGCCCGGCCGAGGATGGGATACCGTGCCGCCGGGCATTGTGCAAGAACGGCTTTTCCAGGCCGCGCCCAAGCCTTATGGTGATTATAATCGCCGTCTGCTCGCCGTTTCGGCGGCGTTTTGAGGGATCGCCGCAGATGTATATCCGCCCGCTCGCCCGTGGTGTTCTGCTGCTCTGTTTTGGGCTGCTTGCGGCAATGCCGGCAAATGCCTTCGAACTCGTCTCGCACCGCAGCGTCTACGCTCTCAAGCTCGGCACGGTAAAGCAGGGGGTACAGTTCGTCGGTGCCCGTGGCGGGCTCGACATGTCGATCGAGAAGACCTGCGACGGCTGGGTCATGAATCAGCAGTTGACCGTCGAACTCGACACCTCGGTTGGCGGGCAGGTACGCCAGGCGGTGCGCTTTACCGGCTGGGAATCGCTCGACGGCAAGCGTTATCGCTTCGTGGCGCGGTCGCAAGCAGGCGATCGGCGCCTGGATTCCAAGGGTACGGCAACGGCACCGCAAGGCGGCAAGCCGGGCCGTGTCGAATTCACGCTGCCAAAGGCGCAGACGCTCGAATTGCCAGTGCACACGCGGTTTCCCGTGACGCATGCGGCGTGGTTGATCGAAACCGCGAAGACCGGCAGTCATACGGCTCCAAGCGTCGTGTTCGACGGGTCCGATGGCGAAGGTCCTCAACAGGTGGCGGCATTCATCGGCAAGCGCGTCGAAGCGAAGGATCACGGCAAAGGCAAGTTGGGGCCGCTTGCGCAACTTGGCGGCTGGCCGATGCGGCTGGCGTTCTTCCCGCTAGGCGGGAAAGACGCTCCGCCGGATTATGAAATGGAAGTCGTGCAGCTCGAGAACGGGGTCGCAACAAAGCTTGTTCTGGATTACCCCGATTTTTCAATTGTCCTGGAAATCAACAAAATCGAACCGCTTCCTGCGCCCAAGTGCGACTAATGCGGCGATGACATGGGGGGATCATGAACGTTGCATTATCGACTTTCCGGTTCCGCCGCTTCGCTGGCTTTTTTCTCGCGGCACAGCTTTTTTCGGCAGCGGGTGCCATGGCCGATTCCGGTTTTATCGGTCTTCAGATCCAAGGCGTGCCGCCCGATGCCGCCGCGGTTCTCGGCCTTGCCAAGCCCGAGGGCGTGCTGGTGCGCGACGTTGCGCATGCCGGCCCGGCGGCGTTAGCCGGATTCCGCCGCGGCGATCTGATCGTTAAATTCGACGGCAAGAAGATCGACACGTTCGATCAACTGGTCCAGGCCGCGCAGAAAATTCCTTCGGGAAAGGCGGTTTCGGTTGTCGTGCGCCGCGGTCAGAAGACGGCGGACTTAACTTTGAAAGCCGGCGCTTGGCCCGACGCTTGGCGTGTGACGACAGGCGCGTTCGCGAATATCCCCGAGATCGGTTCGACCGTCGCCTCGCTGACGCCGAAAATCCGTGAAACCTTCAGCGTGCCGTGGGGGTCGGTCGGGGTTGTCGTCACGCTGGTCGACACCACTAAGAACCGGGGCTTGGCGCGCGGCGAAATCATCGCGCAGGTCAATCAAACGGACGTCTGGCTTCCCGAACAAGTGGTCGAAATCGTCGGCGACGCAAAACGCAAAAAGAGGCCGGGCGTCCTGATGCTGATCCAGAACGCAAACGGGTTCTTCTATCGCATGGTGCCGGTCGAGTAGCCGGTTCCGTCGGTCAGCCTTTTCTGGCTTTCGCGATAAGCTGCTTGAGCGTATCGATGTCGACGGCCCCGGGTACGATCTGGTCGCCGATCACGAACGCCGGTGTTCCGTTTATGCCGAGCGCTTGGGCCAGTTCCACGGTTTCGCCGATGATGGCATCGATCGCCGGGTCGGCGATGCCTTTTTCCAGCTTTCCAATGTCGATGCCGACGGACTTGGCGACCTGCAGCAGGCGTTCGCGCGAAACGGCGGCGCGATCGGTCATCAGAGCATCGTGGAAAGGACGATACTTGGCGGGGTCCATCCGATGCACGGCCAATGCCGCCCGCGACGCTAGGATCGACTCCGGGCCGAGAATCGGAAACTCCTTCAAGACGACCCGCACTTTTGGATCGCTCTTCAACAACTCGGTCATGGTCGGGTGGGCCCGCTTGCAAAAGCCGCAGCGGTAATCGAAGAACTCGACCACCGTCACATCGCCGTCGGGGTTGCCGAATACGGGAGATGTCGGGTTGCGTTCGAGATCCTTCCGCCGCTCCGACAATGCCTTGACGGCACGGCTCCGCTCGTCCGTTTCCTGTTTTGCGCGAGCCGCGTGGATGGCTTCGACCAGGATTTCCGGATTGTCGCGGAGAATCTGCCGCACGACCTCCTCGATGGTCTTTCTCTGCGCCGGACTGAATTTTTCGTCGGCGGCCGGCGCTTTGCCGGTGGGGGCACCGAATGCGATGAGGGCGGCAAATCCAAAAGCGGCAACGCGACGGGCGGAAAGCATCTGGGCGTATCTCCTGGGGCGGCAACGAAGGCGCCGACTATGAGCCAGCATGGTACGCCGGGCAAGCCCCGCACGGCGTTTAGTGTCCTCGCGAATTAGGTGATCTCGGTCCGCGGTTACCGCGATAGGCGGATACCGCTGAACGACCCGCCGTTGGGGCGGGGTGCGGCCGCCGCCGCGATCCCAATGAAAACCACGTGGACCCGATCATGATCGCCGTCCGGCCACAAGCGGCGGTAAAGATCGCCGAGATCGACGGCTTCTTGCCACCATTTTCCGGTATTTTCGCGCCCGCCGCGCACCAAATAGACGGGTGCTCGATGCACGGCCGGCGCCGGCAGATCGAAGCTACCGCGCATCAGTGCCGAAGCGCCCCAAGCCAAGACCATGGCGCGATCGTATCGCGGCAGGTCCGATCCAAAACGTTCGACCAAGTACCCGCCCGATGAGCCACCACCGTCGAATCCGACGACGATGCGAACCGGGTGAATGGAATCCGGTTCCGGTTCCATGTTCCATGACCATGTCAGATAAGGTGTTGCCAGCAAGTTGGCTTGGACCCGCCGCACGATCAGGAAACGTTCGCGGCCGCTCCTGACTTTCAGGACGCGTCGATCGCCGTCGGTAGCGAAGAACGCTTGCTCCGATCCCGCGCGGCCTTCGATCGCCCAGTCGTCGGAAAGTCGCCGGGCGGCGAATTCGGATGTCGGTTGAAGGACGTCGATCTTGCCTTCGGTATCGACCGGCGCAACGCCGGGCGCGCATCCGGCCAGCAGGATTGCCAGCGTCATGGCGCGTATCCCGGTCACTTCTTGATGCGTGCCGCTTCGAGAATGTCTTGGGCCTTGAGCCATCCGGGCGAGCCCCGAGGGAAAAGCTTTTCGGCGCGTCCGGCATGATAACGGGCTTCCGGCGCCTTGCCGAGAAGGACGGCCTCCTCGGCGAGCGCAAGCGAACTGTTGGGGGTATCCCCGCTGCGGCCGTAGGCAATGGCGAGTTGGCGCCAGGTAAAGGGCGACATCGGTTCGCTACGTAACGCGGTGCGTAAATGCTCGATCGCATCGTTCAGCAACGCCGGATCGTTCTGCTCGATCAGCACTCGACCGAAGTCCGCGTGCAGTATCGCCGATTTCGGCAATAAGCGAAGGGCTTCGCGATAGGGGGCAAGCGATTCGGCGCCGCGCTGGTTCTCGAACAGCATCTGGCCTTTGAGCTCGTGGAAATACGGGTCGTTCGGGTTCTCGGCGATCAGTCCATCGACGATCGGAAGCGCTTTGGTCAGATTGGCAGCACGATAGTATCCGACGGCGCGGGCATAGCGCGCGGGCAGGCTGGTATCGGTTTCCGGATAGGCGTTCAGTGTGTGGCCGAGAGGATAGACGTACGCAAGAAGCTTTGCCTTCATGCGGGCGTAGGAGGCGCGAAAATTTTCCGGCAGAGGCTTGTTGGAGTTGGGCGAATTGGCGACGAAATTCTCGAGAACCGTGACGCGCTCGGAACTGAGCGGGTGCGAACGCAGATAGGGGTCCTGACGAGAAATGCTCAGCAGTTCCTGGCGTCGGAGGATTTCCATGAATTCGAGCAGTCCGCGAGCGGACTGCCCGGTACGATCCAGAAAGGTCATTGCCGCGTGGTCGGCTGAGGATTCCTGGGTTCGGGTGTAGTTCATGAGGGTTCGCAGGCCGGTCGTCGTGCCGCCGGCAATGACCGCCGCGCCGACGTCGCCGCGTCCGGTGCTGACCGCGGCGGCCGCGCCTAGGATCATGGCCAGGATCTGTTGCGCCGAACTCGACCGTAATTGCTCGTCGATACGCGCCAGGTGCCCCCCCGCGATGTGGCCTGTTTCGTGGGCGATTACCCCGATGAGTTGGCCGGCGTGCTTGCTTTCCAGGATCAGACCGGTATTGATGAACAGCCGCTGGCCGCCCGCAACGAAGGCGTTCAACGTTTGGTCGTTGACCAGGTGTATGTAAACGTCGTTCGGGTTCAGGCCGGCCGCTTGGAATAGTGGCGCCGAATAGGCGCGGATGGTATTTTCTATTTCCGCGTCACGAATCAGGGATATCTGCGCGCGAGCATGCGTCGGCAGCCCGGCGGCAAGCAGCGCGGCAGCGACGGCGATGAATGCGACGGTGCGTCTCAAGGGATTATCCATCACAAGATGCTGTTAAAACGTAGTAGTCGAACCCACTGGCGTCAACCGGCGGCCATGATTCTTGCTTTGCTGCTCGTCGGTTGCGGCTATTTCGACGAGAAACCGAAGCAAGGTGCCGTTGGATACGTTGCCGGCTTTCTCGGCGGCGTGTCGGCCGACGAACCGCGCGCGGCACTCATCGGGCGTGAAATACTATCGGCCGGCGGTACCGCGGCCGATGCCGCCGTTGCGGCTTATTTCGCTCTTTCGGTGACGCTACCGTCTTCGGCTAGCCTTGGCGGTGGCGGGGTCTGCATCGTTCACGACCCCGTTAAGCAAGAGACCATGGCACTCGATTTTTTGACCGGCGTCCCGGCGACCGTCCCTGCCGGGGCCGACAGGCCGAGTGCCGTCCCCGGCAATCCGCGCGGAATGTTCATGCTCCATGCTCGGTATGGGCGGCTGAAATGGCAACAACTCGTGGCGCCGGCGGCGAATATCGCTAGGTTCGGGGCCGTGGTGTCGCGTGCTTTCGCGGCCGACCTCGATCTCGTTGCGGCGCCGCTTGCCGCCGAACCGGAAACCCGGCGCATTTTTGGGCGCGTGGATGGGAGCGGTCTGGCAAAGGAAGGCGATCTGCTGCGCCAAGTCGAACTCGCCGCCGTGATTGAGCGCATGCGTCAGCATGGTCCCGGCGATTTTTACAATGGTCCGCTGGCCCGCCAGATCGTCGCTGCCGTCAATAGCGCCGGCGGATCGTTGACACTCGAAGACTTGCGATCCTACGTGCCGGTTTGGCGCGATCCGATCGCGGTCGAGGTCCTCTTAGGCGCGACGGCCTATTTTGCGCCGCCGCCGGCCGCGGCCGGCGCCGTCGCGGCCGAGATCGCCGCGATGATGGTCAGCCGCGATAAGGCTGCCCGGAACGCGGAAGAACGCCCGCACCTGTTTGTGGAGGCTGCGGCGCGGGCGTTCGGCGATCGTGCCCGCTGGTTGAAGCCCGACGGAACCAGTAACGTGCCGGTTCGGGATATGGTCGCCAAAGCCAGGATCGAGGCCTTGATGCGAAACTACGCTTCGGCCAAACACGTGCCCTCGGCGAATCTCGATCCGGCTCCGGTCGAGCGCCAGGAAAGCCCAGCTGCGACATCCTTTGTCGTCGCCGATCGCGAAGGCCAGGTCGTCGCTTGCGCGCTCACCATGAACAACCTGTTCGGTACCGGCCGAATCGCGCCCGGCACGGGGATTCTCCTGGCAGCATTGCCGGGCGGCGGTCGCGGCCCGACTTCGCTCGGTCCAATGATCGTGCACGATAAGAACGCCGGCAGCGTGATTTTCGCAGCCGGCGCCAGCGGCGGCGTGGCGGCGCCGACGGCGCTCGCCTGGGTCGCTTCGGAGATCGTTTATGGCGACAAAAACCTGGAGAACGCTCTGGCATCGAAGCGGATTCATCACGGCGGGCACCCCGACACCGTGTTCCACGAACCCGATGTGCCCGAGGCGACGCTGACGGCACTTAGGGCCCGTGGCCATCAACTGGCCGCGACGCCGTCGCTCGGCAAGGTCAATGCCTTGTTCTGCCCGGGTGGGCTGCTGAAAAAGCCGGAAACATGCCAGATCCGACCGGATCCTCGCGGGTTCGGCCTCTCTACCAGCGCGCGATGAATCGGACGCCGATCGGATGGCGCTGAAAATTTCCCGGCGCGGACGTGTGCCGCCGTTCATTGTGATGGACGTATTGCGCGCCGCCAACGAGCGCCAATCGGCGGGGGCGTCCGTATTGCACCTGGAAGTCGGGCAGCCGAGCACCGGCGCGCCGGCCGGGGCGATCGCGGCGGCTCGGACCGCATTAGAGGCCGACAATTTGGGATATACCGAAGCCTTCGGTCTCCCGGACCTGCGTTGGCGCATTGTTCGGCATTACATGGAGGAGTACGGGATCGACGTCGATCACGGTCGGATCGTGGTCACCACCGGATCGTCGGGGGCTTTTCTGTCGGCGTTTCTGGCGGCCTTCGATGAAGGCGACAAAGTGGCCCTGGCCGCGCCGGGGTATCCCGCCTATCGGAATATCCTGACCGCCCTGGGGATCGACGTCGTAACCATCGAAGTCGGCGATGCAACCAATTTCCAGCCGACACCTGCCTTACTGGACTGCATTTCGGGGCGGCTCGACGGCCTGATCGTCGCGAGTCCGGCCAATCCTACCGGCACCATGATACATGCCGCTGAAATGGCGGCGTTGACGGCTTACTGCCGCGATCGAGGCGTGCGGCTGGTGTCGGATGAAATTTATCACGGGATTACCTACGGCGGCCGCGCCGAAACGGCGCTCGCATTCGATCCCGGAGCCATCGTCATCAACAGTTTTTCGAAATACTATTCGATGACGGGCTGGAGACTCGGTTGGATGGTTGTGCCGGAGCCGCTGCTGCGATCCATCGAATGCCTGACGCAAAATTTCTATATCTCGCCGCCGACCCTGTCGCAGGTGGCGGCCGCGGCCGCGTTCGATTGCAAGGACGAACTCGAAGCAAACGTCCGGCGCTACGCGACAAACCGGGCGCTTCTGCTGCGGGAGTTGCCGAAAGCGGGATTCGGCCGCATGGCGGCGGCCGAAGGGGCGTTCTATCTATACGCGGACGTTGCCGATATGACGAACGACAGCGCCGAGTTCTGCCGGCGGATGCTTGCCGAAACTGGCGTCGCGGCGACGCCCGGTGTCGATTTCGACCCCGGGCGCGGCCACCGCTTCATGCGATTTTCGTTCGCCGGCGCTACGGAAGACATGGCCGAAGCGGCCCGACGCCTTGTGGCTTGGCGCCGTTAGGGGTGCCTTACTCCGCAGGTCGACGCCACCAGCCTCGCTTCGTGACCGCAGCCTCTTTCTTCGCCTGATCGACGTCGATAACTTCGGTCTTGGCGGTTGCCAAGCGAGGCGGCTCCGGTGCGACCTCGACGCGGGTCTCGGTGGGCACCGATGCTGCGATCGGTTCAGGCGCGGGGGGCGGCAGGGGCTCCGCCGCGAAGTCCGATACGGGGGCCGGATTTGGCTCGGGCATCGCTTCCGGAGCGGTCGCCTCCGACGTCCGGTCGTCGCCCGGCATCTCGATCACACCGCCGGCGGCGCTATCGGGAGCATGAAGCATCCCGGCGATTTCCGGCGCGCCCAACAGGCGCACGTTCGCGTCCGGCATGCCCGGCATCGGTTGATCCAGCGTCGGTTGGCCGGTTTCACCCTCGCGCCGTCGGCCACGTTGGCGGCCGCCGCGTCGTCCGCGCCGTCGCCGGCCGCGCTTCTGTTCGCCATCGCGACCGTCGCCGGGCGGATGGTCTTCTCGGGGTTCACCCGTGCCGGCGTCTTCGTCGCCGTCTGCGGCATGGCCGTCTTCGGGTTCGCCGGGCGCTTGGCTGTCCGCCGTTGCATGCTCGGGTTCGGGGCCTCGCTCGGGACGCCCGTCGCGATCCTCGCCGCTACGCCGCCGGCGGCGCCGCCGCCGGCGGCGCTTCGGCTGATCGCCTTCCTCGCCTTCGCCGTCTTCGGTCCGGGCGGCCTCGATTTCTTCCGGCGGCACGTCCTCGTCCGGGCTCTCGTCCTCCTCGATTGCAATGGCATCGACGGTCACTTTCGCCTGAGCCTTGGCTTGGGCGGTCGCTTCCTGGGACTTTGCCTTGGTTCGATCGATCTTGTGATCGGGCGGGATTAGGGTGTCGTCGCCGACGACGAACACCTTCATTTGGAACTTCGCTTCAATTTCGGCCAGTGCCTGACGCTTCTGGTTGAGGATGTAGAGCGCGACCGGGGTCGCGACATGAACCGCGATTTCCTCGGCGCGATGATGCATGCCTTCCTCTTCGATTGCCCGCAGAACGGCGAGCGCTGACGAATCGGTCGAACGCCGGATGCCGGTGCCCCCGCAATGCGGGCAGGGCACCGAACTGGTTTCGATGAGGCTTGGACGAAGGCGCTGACGCGAAAGCTCCAGCAGACCGAACGGACTGATACGACCCAACTGGATGCGCGCGCGGTCGATGCGCATCGCGTCCTTCAGGCGCCGCTCGACCTGCGTCTGGTTGCGGCTGACTTCCATGTCGATGAAATCGATCACGATCAGGCCGGCAAGGTCGCGCAGTCGAAGTTGCCGTGCAATTTCGTCGGAAGCTTCGAGGTTGGTGCGCAGCGCCGTTTCCTCGATGTTCCGTTCGCGTGTCGACCGACCCGAGTTGACGTCGATGGAAACGAGCGCCTCGGTCGGATTGATGACGATGTATCCGCCCGACTTCAATTGCACCTGGGGACTGTGAATGGCGTCGAGTTGTCCCTCGACCTGATAGCGATGCAGCAGCGGCATCGTTGGGTCTTTGTAGGGTTGTACGTGCTTGGCATGACTCGGGATCAGGAGTTTCATGAACTCCTTCGCCGTGCGATAGCCTTCGTCGCCGTCGACCACGATTTCGTCGATGTCGTTGCCGTAAAGGTCGCGGATCGAGCGTTTGATGAGGTTGCCTTCCTCGTGAACGAGCGTCGGCGCGATCGATTCCAGCGTCAATTCGCGAACCTGCGACCAGACGCGCATCAGATATTCGTAGTCGCGCTTGATTTCGGCCTTGGAACGATCCGACCCCGCCGTCCGGACGATCACGGCCATGCCTTCGGGAATGCCGAGGTCGCCGAGAATTTCCTTCAGCCGCTTGCGGTCGGTGCCGCCCGCGATCTTGCGCGAAATTCCGCCGCCGCGCCCGGTATTCGGCATCAGCACGCAATAGCGGCCGGCGAGCGACAGATAGGTCGTCAGCGCGGCGCCCTTGGTGCCGCGTTCTTCTTTGACCACCTGCACCAGCAGAATTTGACGGCGCTTGATGACTTCCTGGATTTTGTAGTGACGCCGAGGCGGCAGCGGACGGCGGACTTCAATCTCCTCGTCGCCGCCGACGACCTCCAATCCGGTTTCGGCCTTGGACTCGGCGGCCTCGACCGCATGATAGGCCGTAGCCGCTTCGTCGTCGGCCGCTTCCTGTGCCTCCTGATCGGCCAGCAGGGCCTGCCGATCGGCGACCGGGATTTGATAGTAGTCGGGATGGATTTCGTTGAAGGCGAGGAAACCGTGGCGATTTCCGCCATAATCGACGAACGCGGCCTGAAGGGACGGCTCGACCCGCGTTACCTTCGCCAGATAGATGTTGCCTTTAAGCTGCTTTCGGCTTTCGACCTCGACGTCAAAGTCTTCCAGACGCGTTCCGTTGACGATCACGACCCGGGTTTCCTCCGGGTGCGTGGCGTCGATGAGCATTCTCTTGGTTGCCATTACTCTGTGGTCTCCGGCGCACCGCAGGCCCCAGGGACGTAAATCCAAGGGGTGGGCGGGCAATAGGGTGTGAAACGCCGGCGGCGCTTGCGGCCATCGCCCGTCGGCCAAACGTGGGGCCGACAATCGGGTTGGCGCGCGCTGCTCGCTCCGGCATGGGAATACCTCGTAAAACGTGGATCGCGGGATGCTTTGTCGGGCCACGGCCTATTGGCCGGTAAAGCCACTTTAGGGCGCCCCGCGGGGACGGGGGCCGCCGGCGAAGGGGAGCACCCATGAATGGCGCAACCTATAGTCAGCGGGTCGTCTCGGCGTAAACATAACCGTAGGAATATGGTTCGACAATGATCTTTCTCGCTATATTTTGGGCTTCGCTGGAAGCCCTGCCGACCGGGGAAGCGTTGCGTCATCACCGCAAAAGGCATTAGATTTAGAGGGTTGAGAGGGGAAAACCACTAAATGTGGCATTTCTGGCCCGTCCATTGGATCGGAACGGTATTCGGCAGGACGGCCCAATGCGTTGGTCTTGCGGCAATGCTTGCCTGGGCCGCGCCGGCTGGCGCGACAATCGTCAGCGACATCCGGGTCGCCGACCATGATGGCCGCACCCGTATCGTCATCGAAATCGACACCGCGGTACCGTTCAGTGTTTTTACCCTCGCCGATCCCTATCGGGTGGTGATCGATCTACCCGAAGTCGGCTGGCGCCTACCGGCTGAGCCGCTGCCGCAGAACGTCGGGTTGATGGAGCGTCTGCGTTACGGTTTGTTCAAGCGCGGCAATTCGCGTCTCGTCCTCGACGTCGGGGGGGCCGTCAAGGTCGTGCGTGCATTTCGGCTGACGCCGGGGGAAACGCCGCAACATCGGCTTGTGATCGACTTAGCGGCGACCGGCCGCCAGGCATTTATAGCCGGAGTGCGCAAGCCGGCACTGGTCGTCGCCGCCGATTCGGAAGGCAAGGACGATGCACCGGCTTCGCAATCGGCAAAATCATCGTTGCCGGCAGCCGCGCCG
This sequence comes from uncultured Hyphomicrobiales bacterium, assembly GCA_964504425.1. Classification (GTDB taxonomy): domain Bacteria; phylum Pseudomonadota; class Alphaproteobacteria; order Rhodospirillales; family 2-12-FULL-67-15; genus CAZDFF01. Next base: position 379 of record CAZDFF010000041.1, on the reverse strand, counting down.
GCGCCGATGGCGAAGGCCACTTCCGCCGCATTGCCGGTGTCGCCGTTCGGCCAGCCACCGCGCAAGCCCGATGCGGGTGGTGGGCGCGCCGCGGCGAAAGTCCGAACCATCGTGATCGATCCCGGTCATGGCGGCGTCGACCCTGGGGCAGTCGGTCCCAGCGGCGTGTACGAAAAGTACATCACCCTCGCCATGGCCAAGGAGATGCGGCGTCAATTGAACGCCACGGGACGCTACAAGGCCGTCCTGACGCGAGATCGCGATATCTTCATCCGTCTTCGCGATCGGGTCCAGATCGCCCGCGATGCCGGCGCCGACCTGTTCGTGTCGATTCACGCCGATACCATCCCGAACCGATCGATCAGCGGGCCGTCGATCT
>CAZDFF010000040.1:0-18034 GCA_964504425.1 uncultured Hyphomicrobiales bacterium | reverse complement strand
CCCGGCCGTGGCTTTCCGGCCCCTGGAATTCGGGGCCGGATACCGGCACAATCGGCCCATGACCGCCATCCCGGAACCCGTTTGGCAGACCCTAACCGAGCACCTTGGCGACCCGACCACGAGTTGGAATGTCGCGACCTTCGGCGCGCTGGCCGAGTTCCATCGCGATCCCGGCGAAGCCGCCACGGTCGAATTGGGCGACGACACGGCAAGCGTCCGCACTGCCCGGGGCGCGATCGGGATTCGCCGCGATCCGGACGCCCGGATCGTGCCGTTCGAAGGCATTTCCCGCATCCCGACCGCATGGACCCAAGGCGCCGTCGTTTGCCTGCCCCGGCGCGCCGCGCGCATGGCAATGAACGACACGATGACGCCGCTCGGCCCGGACACGGAGTCCCTTGACCCGGAAGCCGCGGGCGATCTTCTCTTCGATCTCGGACTTGGTGCCGTCAACATCGACGCCTGCGTTCGCACCGACAACCGAGCCTTGATCCGGACCTTGGAAGCGAATGCCGGGCGCTCTTTATTCGATCCGGACAACCCGGCCATGCGGGCGATCAAGGATACGTCGCCGGTCCGCGTCTTCCGCTCCCGCCTCGGCCGCGTCGAGGTCTACCAACGGATCGGGTCCAGCGCCGGTAACGTCCCGACCCCGGCCGGGCCTCATACCCATGTTTTGCCCGATCTCCTGCGCAAGAAGCGTACCCACGCGGCAACGGTCCCGATTCCGGCGGGCCTGATCCCGGCGCTCGGATTCTTCCCCGCCAATCCGGTGCGCGACGACATGGGCGAAACGCGGCCGTTCGATCCCGTTGCCTACCGGCGTTTTGCCGATCTGTTCGAACGATTCGCCGACCCGGACCTCAGAACCGCCAAAGGTCTTGCCCGCGACGGCGTGCGCGCGGGCCAACCGGTCGACGCCGGGGCCGCCGTGAAAACACGCGCCGGGCGCACCGCCATGCGCATTGCCTTGCGCCAGCTTTGGCATACGGACGGACCTTCGCCCGCGCTCGATCTTTGGAAAAAGCGTTTCGACCCGACGTCGGGGCGCGGCGCGCTCGACGGGCACGACCACTAACGCCGAATAATCCCGATCCGATTCACGACCCACTCTTCTCGATCCGGCAGGGACAGCGTATCGGCCGGCAGCCACCACAGTCGTTCGGATTCGATTCGCGTCCGGACAAGCCCTTCGAACAGGGCCTGAAAATGCAATTGGCGCCACGGGTTCGGTGCGCGGATTCCGTCCGCGATCAGCGGGATCGCGCCCCACGGCAGAACCACGGTGGCGTCCAGTCGGGCCGCGTCCTCCGCCGTGCGGGCCGCGAACGCTTCCGTGGCCGCCAAGTCGTCGGCGAATCCGTAATAAAGCCAGAACGCAAGATAATCGGTCGGCCCCCGGTCGGCGACGAAACCGCCGTGTTTCGCCGTCGCCCGCGCCATGTTCGCTTGTGCCTCATCGTAGAGATCGACGACCAGATCGCGGAATTGCACGACGCTCAAGGCATGGACGTCGAGGCCGGCGGCCAATCGCTCGCGCATGCCTTCGGGAATGAACGGTAGGTCCAGCCGTTTCGCGAGCGCCTTGCCGAGCGCCGTCTTGCCGGTTCCGGCGCTGCCCGATATGGCGATGCGCACGGCCCGCGTCATGGCGCCGCCGCGGCGATCCGGAGGCTGGCGCGACGGCACAGCACGATACCGAACAGGATGACGGCGGCACCGGTCATCTGCCACGGTCCCAGGACCTCGGCAAACAGAAACCAGGCGATGAAGGCGGCGACCGTCGGTTCCACCAGAAGACCGACCGACGAAAACGTCGTCGGCAGATGCGCCAGGGCGTAGGCGACAAGACCCTGCCCGCCGATATGCACCAAAAGCGCGAGACCGAGCAGGACCGCCCAGCCTTCGGCGCCGGTGGGGAGCAGGCTTTCCCCGGCCAGGAGGGTCGCCGGCAACAAGATCGCCGCCGTCGCGGCGGTACTCCAGAGCATGATCGTCGCGGTCGTGAACCGCGCACGCTGTCGCCCCACGGCCAGGAGATACGATCCGAAGAACATGCCGGTGATCAGGCCGAGACCGTCCCCGAACAACCGCTCGACGCCGAGATCGAGGCTTCGGCCCATCAACAACGCAGCGCCGCCGATGGCAAGCGCCATGCCGACCAGGAACCGCGCCGACACCCGCTCGCCGAACAGCAGAAACCCGCCGAGCACCACGAAGATCGGCGCGAAGTTCGCCAGCAATGTCGCGTTCGCTACCGTCGTGAATTTCAACGACCAATGCCAGAAGCCGAGATCGCCGGCGAACAGCAACCCGACCAGCGCCAATCCGGGCAGTGCCGCCGGCGCGAGCGGCGGCCCGGCATCGGCGCGGCCGCGTTCGATCCGGCGCCAGAGAAACAGCACCGGCAGGGCCAGAAACACGCGGTGAAAGGCGCTCGCCGTCGGGCCCAGGTCGCTCAGGCGCACCAGGATCGGCGATACCCCGAGGATCGCCGCGCCGACGATCAATGCGCCCAGCGCCAGACGGCGGCTCCGTTTGGCATCGATCGACGGTTCCGGACCGTCGACGGTCAGCGGCGCGGAAAGATCGGGCATGGGCCGGTCATATCGGGATTCGTTCGCGGTCGCCAGCGGATTTCCTAAGGCCACGGTCGCATCGCGGATTTTGCAGGCGCCTTAGCCAGCCGCTATAGTCGGGCCATGAACGACGCCGCCTTTCGGCAGCCGCCGCTCGGTCAGCCCCTGATCGGACCCGACGAGCCGCCGCCTTTCGAAATCGTCAACCCGGGCGGCAAGGCCCCACTCGTGTTGTTGTGCGACCATGCCAGCCGGCGGATTCCCGCGGCTTTTCGCAAGCTCGGACTGGACGACGCCGCGTTCGATCTGCATATCGCTTACGACATCGGCGCCGCCGACGTTACCCGGCTTTTGGCGACGCGCCTGGATGCGCCTGCGGTGTTGGCCGGCTATTCGCGCCTGCTGATCGACCTAAATCGGCAACCGGGCGATCCGACCTCGATTCCCCCCGTCAGCGATGACGTGCACGTACCCGGCAATCTTAGCGTGAGCCGCGAGGCTCAGCAGCGTCGTGTCGAAACTTTTTTCTGGCCCTACCACAAGGCGGCCGGCGACACGATTGCCCGGCAATGGAAGAAGGATGCGCCGCCGGCCGTGTTCGCCGTCCATAGCTTCACGCCGCGCATGGGCGGGCGCGATCGCAAATGGCACATCGGCGTACTGTCGAACCGCGACCGCCGCATGGCCGATCCGCTGCTGACGGCCCTGGCAAGACACGACGGCCTGGTGGTGGGAGACAACGAGCCCTACTCGGGCAAAGAGGTCGCCTATACCCTGGAAGTGCACGGTGGCGCCGCCGGCCTGCCCCATTGTAGCGTCGAGATTCGCCAGGACCTGGTCGCCGACGCCGCCGGCATCCGTCGATGGACCGATATTCTGGCCGCCGCGCTGGACGGCATCGTCGGCCTGGCTGATCTGCATCGCGTTGAACGGTTCTAATCGATCGCGACCATCACTTGACCATCGTACTCCGTTCGATCGCCATTTTCAGACTGGCCTGAAGCTCGCGGCCGACCATGCCGCCGTCGCCGGAAATTCCCTCGCGCAGAACCGCACGCATGGCATCGACGTGCGCCTTGACGATTTCAATCGCGGCGTCGTCCTCGCGCCGGCCCGGCCCCGTCGCGTCATACAGCATCTTGGCGAATTCGGTGATCAAGGGATAGCCGAAGGTTCCGCCCTGCCCCCGAAGCTCCAGCGCCAGGAGGTTGATTTCCTCGAATTGCGTGCCGCGCCGGGTTGGACGAACCAGAGCCTCGGTGCAGAGCGTCGACAGCTTGGCGAGGTATTCCATCGCCCAGTGCGAGAATTCGAGCGCCGTCCGTTCCAGTTCCGCCTCGGCTTCCCGAAGCAGGTCGAGCGGCAGTTCGCCCAACACCGAAGGATCGAGGCCCGCGACCTTTTCCTTCAGGCGGTTGGGCAGCCGGAAATACCAGACGTCGGTCGGCCTATCCGGCTTTACGATCTTATTGGACGAATAGACGATGACGATGTCTTCCTCGCGCTTGGTCCGCCGATTACGGCGCGGATAGGGAAGCGGACGGCGGCGCCTGTCCGGCCCGAAATAGTTCTGGGTCGCGACGAATTGGCGCGGAAAATCGACGATCTCGAGAATGCGCCGGTAGACCGTAGCGGCGGAGAACGGCTTGGCGAGGAATTCCTCGGCCCCATGATCGCGCGCGGCATTGACGTATTGTTCGTCGGCCGCGCCGCTCAGCATGATGAACGGAATGAACCGATTCGGCGATTCCTTCGCCGTGCGCAGCCAACGCAAAAGCAGAAGACCGTTGATCGGTACCATCACCAGGTCGGCGACGATAAGATCGGGAACAGTGCCGACGGCCAGCGGATCCGCGCGAAGCGCCTTGAAATGCTCGATGGCCTCGGCACCGTTCGCGAACGACGTAATGCTTTGAATCTTGAAATGGCGCAGCAGGCCCTCGAGTATCCTGCGAACGTAGAGATTGTCCTCCACGACCGCCACGTCCAGGCGGTAGAAATCGTAGACCGCCACTCGATCCTCCTGGCTTCCCCCAAGCCGAGTCCGACCGGCCCATCCAGGGTATATGCGAAATTATATCATTTTGGCCCCGCCGCCTACGTCCGAGGCGAATTTGCCGGAATCAGGCCCCCCATCCCGTCTTGCATTCCCCGGGCCGGTTTGTCTATGGTCCGCGCGCGACCAAAACGGCGAAAGCGGGAAGGAACGGCGAAAATGGCGGGTGTCGGCGGGGTCTCGGGCGAACGGTTGAAATCCTTCGTGGAGCGGATCGAACGGCTGGAAGAGGAAAAAGCGGCGCTGGCCGGCGACATCCGCGAAGTCTATTCCGAAGCCAAGGGAACCGGTTTCGATATCAAGGTCCTGCGCCAGATCATCCGTCTTCGGAAACTCGACAAGGCCGACCGCCAGGAGCAAGAAGCGCTGCTCGATACCTACATGCGCGCCCTCGAGATGTAACAGGCCACCCGTGGACATCGCCATCGGGATCGTGATCGTTCTCGATGTCTACGCCATCGTCTATTATCGCCTGTTGGTGCGCCATTTTCTGAAAGCCGACGGCGGAATCCGGGAAACCACTTTCGGTGCCCTCCTCACGCCGCCGCCATGGCGCGATTTGTCGCTTCTCGGTCGAAAATACGCCAAGCGATATTACGGCGCGGTTGTCGTGCTGGTCCTCTGCCTGGCCGTGACGGCCGCGACACGCCCGTTCCCGACCCTTCAATAGGGCTTATCGGTCTTTGAAGCCGATAAACATGGCCGACGCCCAGGCCTTGGCATCGTCGACCTGACGGCCCCAAACATAGACCGGACGAAAGCCCATCGGCCCGTTCTTCGGATCGACCGTCAGACTGCCGCTCACGTCCCGCGGCAGCGGCTTTTCGGTCATGCGTTCGATCGCGACGAACACCTCGGTGCCGCCCAGTTCGCGGCGGAGCGCCCCGGCTGCCGCCAGCTCGGCCCCCGTCGCCGTGAATTCGAACGACGGACAATGAACGAACGGATTGCCCTTCAAGGGATCGCCGACCTTAACGTAGCCGTCGATGGTCCCCTTCACCGTGATCGTGGCGTTCTCGAGCCCGTTGACATCGATCTCGATCGCGTCCGCGTCTCCATAAGTGTCCGTGGCAAATCCGATTTGGGTCGGCCCGGCGCGCCAGCAGGTTTCCTCGTTGTGCTCGAAGCCGTAGCCACGGAAACGATTGATGACGCCGTTGCTGACCGTGATCGTGCCCTTCCAGGCGCACCAGCGATACCGGTCGCGAATCCGCGCGCCGCCGAGTCGCACCCGGATACGGCGCGGCGAATAGCCGAGTTCGCGGTGCAGGTCGCGACGCCAAAAGGCCCCCGTGTGGTCGACCGCGACGATTTCCTCCCAACCCGTGTCGCCCAGGAACCGGTAGTCGATCTTCGCCTTGCCGCTGTGCGAAAATTCGGCACCTTGAATGTGCTTGCCGCAGGACGTCAACGCCACCAGCCGCTCGCCGGTGGTCGCCCAGGTTTGCCGCGCGCGCAGCGCCTTGCCGACCGTGGCGCGATCCAACTTTTCGGCGATGATGCCGGTGACCCCGCCCTTGGTGCCGAATACGGCCGCTCCCGGAACGCCGCCGCCGCAGCGGCCGCGATGCTCGTCGCCGTTGGCCGATGCGCCCAGTTTGTAGCCTCGGCGCATGACCTCCTCATATAGCCACGGGAAATGGCCCCAGGCCGACGTGATTTCGACCAGACGCTCAAGCACGGGATGATGCCAATCCATGATGCAGCGCCGGCCGCCGACGTGCGGCATGAGCAGGTGCCCCTCCGGATCGTGCGCGTAGGTCGCCCAAAGTTCTTCCAGCGGCCAGGCGCCGGATTCGATGACGTCGCCTTTCATGTCCTCGTTCCATTCGAACGAGCGCGCCACGTTGCCGTGCCGGTCGAACGGAAACTCCGGTTTCTTGCCGTGCAGGAAGACGACGTTGTGATCGCCGCCGGCGCAGGAATTGCCGCACCATTCCGTACCCGGATAGCACACGAACGATCCGGCCTTGTTAATGTCGTCGATCGTCTCGACCGCCTTGTCCCAACGGGCCTTGGTGATCTGAAAATCGTTCGCGGTATAGCCGAGCACGTCCAGGGCGGCGACGTCGCGGCCGTAGGTCAGATTATAGACGGTATCGTTGGTGCCGACCGTGTCGTCTGAATGAACGTGCAGATCGCCGAAAAACAATCTGGGCGACGGCGCTTTCTTGTCCACGGTGACGTAAAACGTCACCGGCTCGACCACGGGATGGTTCCGCAGATTGACCGTGACCGCCAATTCCCCGGCACTTTTCGTCGGCACGTCGTCGAGCGCCGCGATCGACCAGCCCTTCGGCGCCAATTTGACGGCCTTTTCGTAGACCGGCTTGCCGTCGAGCGTCGCCGTCACGTCGGCGATCCCGCCCCGATCGAAGCAGGTGTTGCCCCAGGCGTCCTCGGCGCGGAGACGCAGCGTCAACGGCTGTCCCGGGCGCAACAGGCGGCTTCCCGCGACGACCATGCGGGCCGGTTCGCCGGGCACGATATCGATGACCGCGTCGCCCGGGATCGCGCAGAAGCGCGACGTGCCCAATGGATCGACGTAGCAACGGAAGCGGAACCCCTGTTCGACGAAGGTCTGCGACCGCGTGCCCGGGCCGCCGGCGCGGCGGTCGCCCAGTCGAATCACGATGTGATCGCCAGGATTCAGGTAACCGTCGACGGTATCGACGATCACCGCCTTTTGGAATGGACGTTCATGGCCTTTCTGATCGAACCGGACCTTCAGGGATTGCACCGTTGCCGGAGATTGGCCGGGAACCAGCGGGCCAGCGTGATATTCGGCCGACACGTAATTGGCCCCCTTGGGATCGGTCGTCTGGAACAGCGCCCAGTCGGAATAGAATTTGAACGTTGCCTTGATCCATGCGCCGTCGGCGATGCCGGACGCGCCGACCTCGTAATCGAGCACGATCTCGGTCCATTCGCCGGCCACCAATCGATCGACGTTGCAGGTCACGCGGCCGACAAAAGACATGTCCTTGGTTTTTGCGTACAGCCCCTTGGGGGCGTGATAGGTGCCGAGACGCTTCTTTAGTTCGGCATCGGTCATTTTCTTCATTGCATCTTCTCCAAGTGCGTCCCATCGAAACGGACGAGTTGTCCCATTCGGCGCTGATTCGGCGCCGGCTATCCTTCAATGACCCAGGGTCAGAAGGGCCAGGGTGCCTTCGGATCCCAAACCGGCATACCCAGAAGCGCATACCACGGCGCCATGATCAGGATGCCGTAGGCGATCGCGATGACCACGCACACCCATCCTGCCTTGGCATAATCCGCGGTGCTGAAGGTGTTGGTGCCGTAGGCGATCACCGCCGCCGTGATCTGGGTCGGCAGGATGTAGGCAAACGTGTCGGTATCGGCGACCAGCAGCGTGAACGCGACGGGATGCAGGCCGAGCTGCTTGCCGAGTTCGAACAGAATCGGCGCCAACATCGCCACGGCGGCGACGTTCGACAGCATGCCCAGGCGGATGACGTGCGTTCCCACCATCATGATCAGCAGCACCATCCACCAGACATGGCCGACGACCGCGCCGTGGATGGTGTGGGCCAACCAGGCGGCGAGCCCGGATTTCGTCATCGCCCCCGTCATGGTGATGGCGCCGCCCAGCAGCAGGAACGTACCCCACATGGTCCGGTCCTGGACTTCCTTCCAGGTAAAAGGGAACAGCCCTGGAATGAACATGACGAGCGAGATGCCGATGAGGCAGACGATGCCGAGCTGAAGATTGTGAACTTGGTAGATCGGACTGCCGCGCCCGAGAACGAAGAACAGCGCGATGCCGCTAAAGATCGCGATCAGCGCCCATTCCGCCCTGGTCATCGGCCCCAGGTCCTTGTGCATCGTCGCGATCCGGGCGTGACCGCCGGCGATTTCGATGTTCGCCGTCTTGAAGTGGTGGCGTACCCACATCTGGGTCAGCACGAACATTCCCAGGTACGGAAACTGAAGCAGCATCCAGTCCAGATACCCGAGCTGGAACCCGTTCTGCCCGAACAGGCCGACCATGATCATGTTGGGAAAATGCGCGGTCATGATGCACATGCCGGCGATCATGGAGGTGTAGACCAGCGATTGAATGATGATGGCCTTCTTGGCTTCCTGTTCCGCCGGCGTGTCGCCCAGCAGATTGGTCACGCCTTGAACGATGGGCATGAGCGTCGCCGTGCGCGCGACCGCCGCCGGTATGAAGAACGAGAGGATCAGCTGGACGAAGAAGAATCCCCAGATGACCCGCCCGACGGAGGATGCCTTCATCTTGTCCAGGATGCCGAGGGCGATCCGCCGATCGAGCTTGAGAAGCTGCATGATCGCGCCGACCAGCAGCCCGAACAGCAAAATCCAGACGACGTGACGCGTGAACCCTTGCAGCACGAAGCCGAGCGGCGGCTCTCCATTGGTCCATGGAATCGCATGACTCAGGATCAGCAGCGACGGGATGCCGAGGCCGGTGATGCCGACGGGCATGGCCTCAGATACCCACATGACGCATGCCCAGACGACGATGGCCAGAACCGCCATGCCCTCCCGGGAAAGACCGGACGGGTTCGGCAACACCCAAAGAATGAGCGCGAATGCGATCCACGCGATCGCGAAACCGATCAGAACTCGTTTCGGGTCGCGGCCGCTTTTCCGTACGTTTTCGGCCATGAAACCGAACAGCCCGGCGTTTGCCGGAGCCGACTCTGTAGCATTTGCCATGTTTCATCTCCCAATCGGCCGGTCGACGTTGCGGACCCGGCCGTTCCCCCGCGTGCCGATCATACCCGAGACATCGGGTAAGGCGGTGTGAACCGCTTCACATATGCATCGGTTCACACAACGGAAGAAAATCGCTAGGATTCCCGTGGCGCTGAGCGGGCGCGGGAGGGTCGGCTATGCCACAAAAAGGTTGGGCGGCGAAGCGCAGCCTGATTGCCAAGAACTTTCTTTTCAAGTCGCTCAGCGACGCCGAGATCGACAAGGTGCTTGCGTTGGCGCAGGTGCGCCGGTACGAGCCGCGGTCGATCGTCTTTCGGCGCGGCGACGATGGTACCGGCATGATGGCGGTCCTGTCCGGGCACGTGAAGCTGTGCGCCGTCGCGCCCAGCGGCAAGGAACTGGCCTTCAGCATCATCAAGCCCGGAGAGATATTCGGCGAGATCGCGCTGCTCGACGGTCAGCAGCGGTCGGTCGACGCCACGGCCGTCGACGACTGCGAAGTTCTGGTCGTCTCTAGGCGCGATTTCATCCCGTTCCTGCACGATCATCCGGAAATATGCATCCGCATGATGACGGCCTTGTGCGCGCGCCTGCGCCGGGTCAGCCAACTGACCGAGGACTCGCTGTTTCTCGGCCTGACGCCGCGATTGGCGCGCAGCCTATTGCAACTCGTCGATCGTTACGGTCATGCCGGACCGGAGGGCGTACGGATCGATCTCCGCCTGTCGCAACGCGAACTCGGCTCGTTGATCGGGATGTCGCGCGAAAGCATCAACAAGCAATTAGGGGCATGGCGTCGCGAAGGATTGATCGTCGTGGACAAGAAGATCATCACGATCCGCGACATCGAGCGGTTTCGCCGAGTCGCGGATCAAGCGCCCATCGTCAATTGAGACGCCAACCCTATCGGTCAACCAACCTCGAACACACGAATGGCATACGCGGCCAGGCGCTCGGCCGAACTCGCCACCGATTCACCCGCCGTGTCGACCACGATCTCGGCGCGCTCGGGGGCTTCGTAGGGTGCCGAGATGCCGGTAAAGTCCGCGATTTCGCCGCGCCGGGCGCGGGCGTAAAGGCCCTTTGGATCGCGGCCTTCGCACGCCGCGAGATCGGCCGACAGATAGACTTCGTGAAAGCCGTTCGGACCGAGCGTGCGTTCGACCGCCTTGCGCGCGCGCTCCCGGTCGGCGCGGTAGGGCGAAATGAACGCCGTCAGCACGATCAGGCCGGCGTCGGCGAACAGGGCCGCGACCTCGCCGATGCGGCGGATGTTTTCCGCCCGATCGGCGGCGGAAAAGCCGAGATCGGCGCTGACCCCGTGGCGCACGTTGTCGCCGTCGAGGACATAGACCTGACAGCCCTTGTCGAACAGACGATGTTCCAGCTCGAACGCGAGCGTGGTCTTGCCCGACCCGGACAAGCCCGTCAACCACAGCACGCCGCCGCGATGGCGGTTGACGCGCGCGCGTTCGGCGGCTGGAACCCGGTGCGCGACTTCGGTGATGTTGGTCGATTTCACGGACATGGAATTCGTCGATCCTAGCCTGGATTTCTCGAAAGCCAAGCGACGACTTCGACATGCGGCGAATAGGCGAACTGGTCGATAGGATAAACCCGGTCGATTTTGAAGCCGCCCTCGACAAGGAACCGGGCATCGCGCGCAAACGTCGTCGGATTGCAGGAAACGGCGACCACCCGCTTTAGATTCGCGGTCGCGGCCAGGGCCTTGGCCTGGGCCGGTGCCCCCGGCCTGGGTGGGTCGAACACCGCCGCCTCGAATGGCGCGAGGTCGGCCGAGCCGAGCGGGCGGCGATCCAAATCCCGCGCTTCGGCGGTCACCCGATCCGACAATCCCGCCCGTGCCGATGCCTTGGTCAGCGCGGCGACGGAGGCCGCCTCTCCCTCCGCCGCATGAACCCGACGCCCACCGGCAGCCAAAGCAAAAGTAAAGGTGCCGAGCCCGGCATAAAGATCGACCACCGAAGCCGCGGTGCCGACACCGTCCACGACCAAGCGGGAAAGCCGGGACTCGCCCGCCTGGCTCGGTTGCAGGAATCCCGTCGGCGGAAAGTCAACGGCGATGCCGCCGAAGCGAACCTGGCAAGGACCGCCCTGAGCCAGGGGCTCGACCGGCCCCCCCGCCTTCAGGCGCCAAGACAGGCGGCGGAGCCCATTGGCCGTAGCGAATGCGGCCAAGCGTTCCAACGCCGAGAGGTCGGGCGCTTCGGCAAGAATAAGGACCACGTCCAACCCCGGCGCCAGATCGGTGGCAATCGCCTGCGCCCGCCCTCCATCCTGCAGCAATTCCGCGAACAGGCCGCGCAGTGGCGCGATGAGGCCGTCGAGCGCGCCGGTTAGGACCAAGCAACGGCCGACATCCACGACCCGGTTGCTGCCCCGGGCGTTGAAGCCGACATGCGCGTCGGCGCCCGTGCGCGTGGCGACGAATGTCGCACGGCGGCGCCCCCCCAAAGGATCCTCGGCCGCCATCGGGACAATTTCGGTCGCTTCGACCGAAACGTCGCCGAGGCCCTGTTGGGCCAGCGCATCGACGACGCGCCGGCGCTTCCAAGCGTGGGCGGCATCCACCGCCATGTGCTGCAAGGCGCAGCCGCCGCATTCGCCATAATAGGGGCAAGGCGGCACCGTTCGCGCTGGTCCGGACGACACGACCTCCAGCAGGTGCGCGCCGTAGCCGTCGCCGCGCTTTTCCGTCGGCTGTATCCGTGCTCGATCCCCGGGAACGGTAAGCGGCACGTAATAAACCTGCCCGTCGCGAGCGGCGACGCCGTCGCCACGACCGCCGATCGCCTCGATGACGACTTCCAGCGGCGGCGCGGACGGGACCGGCGCCTTCCGCCGGCCGTTCGGCCGAGAGGAGCGCGCGCGCCGCGGGCGAGTCACCGGCTTTTGAGGTCGTTGAGAAATTTGGCGTAGACTTGGCCGAGAGCCCGATTCATGGCCATGACCGCGGCATCGACGGAATCGTCGGCGGCAGCCAATTCGGCTTCGTACGTGTCGAGAAACACGAGCTTGCCGCCGGAGGCCCGGCGCAACGCCAATTCCATCTGCAGCACCGCTTTCGGCGCCGATCCGGCGACCTTTTCCAGACGCTTTATCTTGCCGGCCAAAATGTAGTCGGGTTCGACCCGCATCTCCGGGACGACGATAGCGTCGGCGACGCGCGCCGCCCGCAGATAGGCGATCAATTGATCCCGCAGCATGACCGTCGGCGGTTCGGTCCAGAAATGATAATGATATTCCTGGAGGCGGTACGATTGTCCCGGTTCCGTGTAGACGAGCGGCCGCCCGGCGACCAATCCGTCGGCGACGAACCGTTCGACTTCGATCGTCCCCTTGAACAGCGTCGCGGCGCCGGCGGCGGGCGGATCGACGTTCAGCCGATAATATTTGTCGGTCGGAACCTCGGGCTGCGCGCAGGCGGCAAGCGCCGCCACCGCCGCGATCGCCGCCCACCGGCCGAAAGTGTTCCCGTTTCGCGCCACCCCATCCCCCTTTTGCCGGTCAGCGTGCCGGCGCCTGATCCTTGGGCGGCGTTCCGCCCAGCAGCAGACCCGGATTCTGCCGTATCTGGCGGCTGAATTCGTACATGTTGCGGGCCGCCCCTTCCATGTTCTGATTGATCGAGTCGATATGCCGCGCGACCGATTCCAAAATATAGCGGGCGTCGGCGACCGACTTGTCCACGTTGCCCCGGTTCTCCTTGACCATGCCGTGCGTCAGCGTCATGACATCGCTCAAGCCTTTTCCCGCCTCGTCGAGGCTGACGAGCGCGCGTTCGATCCGGCCGCGGTTGTCCGCCGTCAGCAGCGCGCTGAATTCATCGCTGTTCTTCTTCATCCGGTCGGTGAAATCCTCGACGTTGGTCGCGATCTTGGGAATCCGCTTCGCCAGATCCTCGACCAGCGCATTGCTTTCGCGGACCATCGTGCCGATGTCGTTGAAAACCATGCGGCCGTCCTTTTCCAGCAGTTCGCCGAAATCGCCCGCGACCTTGTTGAGCGTGACCAGCAGCGGCTTCACGTTGTTCTGCGCGAGCGCGCTCAATTCCCCGGCGACGGTGGACATCACGGCGAAAATGTTCGACGTCTCCTGGCTTGGCATTTCGGAACCGGGCTTGAGCGCCGCCTGGCTGTCGCCGGCGGCGATGCTGATGGTGACCGCCGACAGCAGGCCGGGCGCGGCGATGGTGGCGACGCTGTTGTCGGGAATTCGCCAGCCTTCGCGAACCGTCAGGTCGACGCGAAAAAGCATCCGGCCGGCCTTGGGCATCGGTATGACGTTTTCGACCTGACCGATGGGATAGCCTTCGTACATGACTTGGGTGCCGAACTTTACGCCGGTGACGTTCTTGTAAACGGCGTAGTAAGCGTCCGTGGCGCCGGTGCGCCCCGAAAGGACCGCGACCGTCACCACCAAGCCGACGACCGAAATCAAGACGAACAAGCCGACGATGAAATAATTGATCCGATTGCTTCTCATAGGGTCACCACGCCGGTCGACGGCGCGCCCACGAGACGATCGAGGTATTCGTCGGGATTCAAGATGTCCTCCTCGGCGCGTCGGTTGAGAAGGTTTTGAATGCGCTCGCTGGGATGGGCGCGGAGCTCCGCCAGCGTGCCGATGAACAGGACTTCGCCTTGGTCCAGGACGGTCACCCGGTCCGCGATCTTGAATATGCTTTCGAGTTCGTGGGTCACGACCACGATGCTCATGCCCATGGCGTCGCGCATGGCAAGGATCAGGTCGTCGAGCGACGACGCCACGACCGGATCGAGCCCGGCCGACGGTTCGTCGCAGAAAAGAATTTTCGGATCCATGATGATGGCCCGGGCCATCGCCGCGCGTTTGATCATGCCGCCCGAAAGCTCGGACGGCATCAGATTTTCGAAGCCGGCGAGATTGACCACTTCCAGCTTCATCCGCACCATGATCTCGCATGTCTTCGGGTCGAGATCCGTGTGCTCGTAAAGCGGCAGCATGATGTTCTCGCCGACCGTCATCGAGCTGAACAGCGCGCCGCTTTGGAAAGCCACGCCGATCCGCTTGCGAAGTTCGGTCATCTCCTTGAAGCCGAGGGAGTCGATGTCGCGGTCGAGAATCTTCATGCTGCCCGACGTGTGGCGTTCAAGCGCCATCAAATGGCGCAACAGCGTGCTTTTGCCCGAGCCGCTGCCGCCCATGATGGCCATGATTTCGCCGGCCCGGACGTCCATCGTGATCCCCTTCAGTATCTTGCGCGGCCCGTAATGGGTTACGAGGTCCTTGACCTCGATAACCTTTTCGACCGAAGCGTCGGGGGCTTGTGGGCTCATGTGCGGGTTGCCACGAAGGCAAAAATCATGTCGGTGACGACGATGGCGGAAATCGACTGCACCACGGCGCGCGTCGTCACTTTGCCGACGCCTTCGGCGCCGCCCTTGACGGAAGCGCCGTTGACGACGCCGATGACGGCGATCAGCACCGCGAAGATAACGCTCTTGCCGAGGCCGTGCATCAAGTGATCGACGGTCAGGACATCGATCACTTGTTCCAGATAGGCCGAAAGCGTAAGGCCCAGATCGGCCTTGACGTAAAGACCGGCGGCGAACAAACCCACCATGTCGCTGAAAAACGTCAGGCAGGGCACCATGACGAGGGTCGCCAGGAGCGCCGGCACGACCAGGAATCGAACCGGGTTGATGCCCATCACCTTGAGCGCGTCGATTTCCTGATTGATTTTCATCGTGCCGATGCGTGCGGCCAGGGCCGATCCCGATCGGCCGGCGACAAGGATACCGGTGATCAGCGGCGCGAATTCGCGCGTGACCGACAGAACGATTCCGATCGTGACCCGCGATTCTGCGCCGAACAGACGCAAGGTGAATATCCCTTGAATCGCCAGCATGACGCCGATCGTCGCGGCCATCAGGCCGACGATCGGAATGGCGTAGATGCCGACTTCCATCATCTGCACGAAAACCGCGTCGGCGCGCACGGGCTGGCGCAACCGGGGTCCGAAGAAAAGCCAATAGAAACTTTCGACGACCATGCCACCGGCATTGCCCACTTCCTCGATCGCGGCAACCGTGGTTCTGCCGATGTTTTCGATCGATCCGGCGACGGTCTGCTCGGTCTTGGCGGGCGGCATGATGTTTCTCGATCAGGCGATCTTGGCCAGACCGTCCTCCAGAGTGGCGCAGATCGTGAACACTTTATCCATGCGCGCGAGGCCGAGCACGCGGTGCGCCCCGTCGCTGAGCGATACCAGGATGAACGGCTGTCCCGCCTTGCGCGCGACCTGATAGGATTCGACGAGCGACGCGACGCCCGAACTGTCGATGTAATGAACGCCCGACAAGTCAACCAAAACGGGCTGCGTGCGCGCGACGGCTTCGAGCAGAACCTTTCGCGCGTCCGGCGATGTTTTCATGTCGACGTCCCCCTCGAACGCGACGATGACGGCGCCCTTTTCTTCCTTGATGTAGTGCTTCATTCATTTCCCCAATCGTTCACCCGATACGCTTGACCATCCTGAGGATGTTGCCGCTCCCTCGAGGCGGCGGCAAAAATCCGACTTCGTCCATCACTTCCCGAATCAGGTGGGTACCGATCCCCCCCGGTCTTATGTCGTCGAGGTCTCGCGGCTTGACGGTCGCGGGATCGATCGTCGGCGCGAAATCCTCGAGCGTAAAAACCAGGTCCTGTTCCCGGCGGTGGACGTGCAGGACGATCTCTTCCCCTTCCTTGCCGCGATAGGCGTGGCGGATGATGTTTTGGCATGCCTCATCGACGGCTATGACGATATCCCGGGCAACCCCTTCGGAACAACCGTTTAACCGGGCCGTCTCGGCCACCGCGCCGCGCACCAGTTTAAGCCGGTCGGGCAACGCCGGAAACGTCAAGTCGAGCAGCCTGACCCCAGGATCGGCCGGTTTGCGGCCGGCCGGGGGGCTATCTTTGGCCCCGGTACCATTCCGGCGCTTGGCGGCGAACCCGTCGTCCACCGCCAGGATCGTCAGGTCGTCGCGAAGCGCCGTTTCCGCGTTGAGAATGGCGCCACTGACGATCGCCAGCCGCGCGGATGCCGACGCATCGCGATTTTCGGCGATCAGACGGCTAAAACCATCGGCACCGAGCTCGCTGCCGTCGGCCAAGTATCCTTCCGTCACTCCATCGGTAAAGATATAAAGAGCACCGCCGGCGAGATCGATGCCGATAGTCGGAAAGCCGCTGTCGTCGAACATTTCCGGCGGCGCCACCCCGACCGGCGGGGCATCGGCGCCGAATGCCGTGAATGTGCCGTCGAGTGCATGAAATAGCGCCGGCTCATGGCCGGCATTGGCGATCCGGACGCGACCGGTGGCGGGATCGTAGATACCGGTCACCATGGTGATGAACATGCCGCGTGCCGTGGTTTCGACGATCTCGGCATTGATCAAGGCCAACAGCTTGCCGGGATCGTGAATCGACTTGCCAAGGCACCGGAATAGGCTGGCGGCCTTGGCCATCAGCAGGGCCGCGTTCATGCCCTTGCCCGATACGTCGCCGAGCGCGAAACAAATGCGCCCGTCCGGCAACGGATAGAAATCGTAAAAGTCGCCCGACACCGTGCGTGCCGCGCAGTTCACGCCATGCGCCGCGAAATCCTCATCGCGCGGCGGCGGCAGCAGCGATCGTTGAATCTCCGCCGCCAGTTCCAGTTCGCGGCGCGTGCGTTCCTGCTCCACCAGATCCGCCGCCAACCTGGCGTTCAAGATCGCAAGCGCGGCCGAGGAGCTGAGCGCGTTCAGTAGATTAAGATCGGAGTCGTCGAACAGGCCGTCGCCGCCGCGCTTGTTCAAAAGCTCGATGGCGCCGATTCGCTCGTCCTTCACGCTCATCGGCGCGCAAAGGATGGAGCGCGTTTTGAACCCGGTCTGTCGATCGACCTCCCGATTGAAACCGGCGTCGCACAGGGCATCGCGGACGATCTCGCCGCAATTCGTATGAACGCAACGGCCGACGATTCCGGATTCGCATGAAATCGTCATGCCGACGATATCGCTGGGTCCGACGCTGGCATGACAGCGCAGGTTGTCTCCCGCCTCGTCGAGCAAGAAGAGCGCGCCGGCCTCGGCACCGACATACCGCGCGATGTGATGCAGCGCGGCGGACAAGGTGGCTTCGATATTCCGCGTGGTCGCGAAGTCGCGGGCCATGAGGGCCAGCAATTCGATGGAATCGGAAATCCTGACGCCGACGGCGTTGCTGGCGAACCGCATATCGTCTGCCTTGTCCATCGTCGAACTATGCCTGGAAAGCCGCCGGCTGCGCAAATGCGAGGCCAAAGGCACAGACGGGGTATGCGAAGATATTGTGGCCATAATCGTCGTTCTTGCCATCGATAGAATGTCGCCTTCCGCCCCGTTGGCAATTCGACCGAATTTGTGGCGCCATAACCTTATAAGAGACTGATTTTGTGTAATAATTTTCCACAATAAAGTGTCGGTTTCGTGTCAATCCCGGTTTCGCGTTCATGGGACCTTTGCTACCCTCATCAAGGCGCGGGGCCCCGTGCGGCCAGGGAACACCGATATTTATGCCGAGGATCCAGTCGCGCCGATCGGATACCCGGACGAATGTGTAATGTCACCGCAACGAAACCGTCATGAATCGCCTTGAGCGGCCTCCTGTGGGCGAATCTGTC
>CAZDFF010000039.1:14781-18823 GCA_964504425.1 uncultured Hyphomicrobiales bacterium | reverse complement strand
CGCCGGTCGGATTCACATACGAGCTGTTTCTCGACGAGAAGGGCGAGAAGATTTCGAAGTCGAGGGGCAACGGCCTGTCGGTCGAGGAATGGCTGCGCTATGCGCCGCCGGAAAGCCTGGCGCTGTTCATGTATCAGAAGCCGACGGCGGCGAAGCGGTTGTTCTTCGACGTCATCCCGCGCACCGTCGACGACTATCTCCAGCATCTCGCCGCCTATCCGAAGCAGGACGACGCCAAGAAGGCGGACAATCCCGTCTTCCACATTCACGCCGGCCGTCCGCCGGTCGAGGAGACGCCGCTCGGGTTCAATATCCTTCTGAATCTGGCCAGCGTCTGCCATGCCGGCGACAAGGCCGTGCTGTGGCAGTTCATTTCCCGCTATCGCCCCGGCGCGACGCCCGAGACCGTCCCGATTCTGGATCGGCTGGTCGGCTACGCCATCCATTACTACAAGGACTTCGTCGAACCGGCGAAAAAATACCGGCCGGCGAGCGAAATCGAGAAGGCCGCGCTCGGCGACCTCGCGGCGGCGCTGGAAAAGCTCGGGCAAGGCGCGTCGGCGGAAGACTTGCAGACCGAGGTCTACGAGGTCGGCAAGCGGCACGGCTTTACCGATCTCAAGGCTTGGTTCCAGGCGCTGTACGAAATCCTGCTGGGCCAGACACAGGGCCCGCGCATGGGATCGTTTGTCGCCCTTTACGGCGTGAACGAAACCCTGGCGTTGATCAAGAAGGCGATCGCCGGCGAGAACCTTGCCGCCGAATAATCGCCTTCGACCCCTCCCGCCGATAAAACGACAAGTCGTCGCCGAGCGCCCGAATATGCGGGTCGCCCGCAAGGCGTGACGCATCGCCCATGGCCGCGCGCCGACGCGCCAACGCCGCGACAACATGACGTGCAAGCGAATCGTAAAAGCGCCGCTGCGCGTCGGCCGTCAGCACGGCATGGCGTTCGGTCCCACCCGCGCGGGCGACCGCCCGTTCGTCGGACGGCAACACCCCGTCATGACGAAGATGGAGTCGTTCGAAGATGTGCGGCGATGGGGGATCGCTTCGGGTCATCGCCGTATAAAGCATATTTTCCTATCAATTGTCAAGGATCGATGACGGCGGCGCTGTGCGCCACACGTCCGCCCCAGGCATTTTAGGGCTTCAATCGTGGGGGAAAGGAATCATCGCCTTTCGGCGGTGCCGAAAAAGCGCGAACGCTACTGGCTCGCCCAAACCACGCGGGCGACCCATTCCACGTCCTCGACCAGCAGCGTGCGGTCGTCGTGCGCCGGATTCAGGGACAGCACTTCGATGGCCCGGGCCGAGCGGCGGCGCAGTTGCTTCACCATGACTTCGCCGCCCTTGGTCTTGACCACGACGCGGTCGCCGCGACGGATGTTGGCTTGCGGCGCGACGATGATGATATCGCCGTCGCGATAGACCGGTTCCATGCTGTCGCCGTTGATTTCGAGCGCGTAGGCATGCGGATCGCCGAGGCCGGGAAATGGGATCTCGTCCCAGCCGGCGCCGGTCGGATAGCCGGCGTCGTCGAAATAGCCGTTCTTGCCGGCCTGCGCCTGGCCGACCAACGGGATATTGCGATAAACGCCGCCGCCTTCGCCTTCGTTGATGTAGCTGACGAACTCGCCCAGGCTCGCACCGGTCGCGGTCAGGATCTTGGCGACGCTTTCGGTGCTGGGCCAGCGCAGCTTGCCCTCGCGGGTGATGCGCTTGCTCTTGTTGAACGTGGTCGGGTCGAGCCCGGCGCGGCGCGCCAGCCCCGACGCCGAATATCCGTATTCCTTGGCTAGGCGGTCGACCGCCCGCCACACGTCCGCATGCTTCAGCATGGGAAGAACGTCATATAAAATCGGATTTTTTGCATTAGGAAGAAATTGCGATAATCGTGTTGACATAGGAATTATTTTTTGTATGGATGGGATTGTTCTATTTTTGTTCTATTTTCCGTCCGGCTGAGCCGGCAGTTATGAAGGATCCCTACCGTGCCGAGACCCCGACTGTTCCCCCGCCCGATGTCGCCGCCATCGGCGCATCTGTTTTCCGACGCGACCGAAGCCTGGTTCTGGTACGTCCGGGCCCAGCGCGCCCGGCGCGAAGGCGCGCGATTTGAAAGCGGACCCAGGACGGCGGCGCGGCCCTGCGATCCGGACGACATCTATCTTGCGGTACGGGCGCTTTACCGACGTGGTGATTTGCTGGCGGCGCACCTTCGGGCCCTGGCGCGTTACGGCACGCTCGAACGCCTGCCCGATATGCGCCTGGCCGAGGAACGCCCGCATCGACGTCTTTGGACCGAGGCGATGGATCGACTCGGCGATTATCTGCGCGCCAAGGGAATCGTCGAATGATGCGGCGATTCGGCGGCGCCGAACGGGCCGGGCAACGGGCGCTGGTGGTGTTCACGGGCGCGACCGATATTCCGATGCTTCGATTGCTCAAGCCCGGCTTTCGCCATTGCTTCGCCGCACTGCCGGACGGCGACGGTTGGATTCTCTACGAGCCGCTTTCCGACCGCACCGAAATTTCGACCGTCCGCGATATCGACGCCGAACGATTGGCCGAAGCCTATCGCCGACGCGGCTGGGCCGTCGTCGCCTGGCGGATCGGCCGGCCGCGCGCCCGGGCTATTTTTCCCGGCCCCTTCACCTGCGTCGCCGCCGTCAAACGGGTATTGCGAATCCACGCACCGTTCGCCGTCACGCCCTATCGGCTGTATCGGCACTTGGCGGCCCGGCAGGCCCATGCCGGTTGTTTCAGGGATAAAGAATAAAATTCAAAAATATGAATTATAACCTTGACATCGGCTTTAAATCGTAATACATACACACCCGGCGCCCACCACAGGTGCGCCCGAAGCCCGCCCCGGGACCCCGGAGCGGGCTTTTTCATTGCCGTTTCGCGAATTCAAGGAGGGACCCGATGGGTGGATTCTTCAGCGCCCCGAAGCCGCCGCCGTTGCCGCCGCCGCCCCCACCGCCGCCCGATCCCGCCGAGGAAGAACGCCAGCGTCGCCTGGAAACGATCGAGCGGCGGCGGCGCGGCCGCGCCGGCCTGATCGCCACATCGGCGCGGGGGCTGCTCGAGGGCGCGCTCGGTCCCGCCGTCCGCAAATCCCTGCTGGGAGAATGACCATGCCGACCCTGACCCCCGAAGAGGTGGCGCGGCGTTACCGCCAGGCCAAGGAACGCCGCGCGCCTTGGGAATCGCATTGGAGCGAATGCTACGACTACGCGCTGCCGCAACGCGACGGCGCGCTCGGTGGCGGCGTGCCCGGCGAAAAGAAAACCGACAAGCTGTTCGACGGCACCGCGCCCGACGCGGTCGACCAATTGGCGGCGAGTCTGCTCGCCCAACTGACGCCGCCGTGGGCGCGCTGGTTCGGGCTCGCCGCCGGGCATGACGCGAGGATCGAGAATCGCGACGCGCTCGGCCTCGAGCTCGAGCGCATCGCCGCCGTCCTGCAAAATCACTTCGACCGTTCCAATTTTGCGGTCGAGATGCACCAGTGCTACCTCGATCTCGTGACCGCGGGGTCGGCGTCGCTGTTGATCGAGGAAACGAAACCGGGCGAACCCGCGGCGTTCCGCTTCGCCGCCGTGCCGTTGGCGCAGGTCGCGTTCGAGGAAGGGCTTTCGGGCCGGCTGGACACCACGTTCCGGCGCTGGGAAATGCGCGCCAAGGACCTGCGCGAGCGGTTTCCGAGCGCCGAACTGCCGGCGCTGCCGACCGGCGACGATAACGCCGAAGAGGCCCGCGTACCCGTCATCGAAGCCGTCGTGCCGGACGAACGTGGCTTTCAATACATGGCGATCGTCGAGTCCGGCACCGCATCCGGCAATGCGCAGACGGTGCTCGCCCAAGGCCGCTTCCGTCATTCTCCCTTCATCAATTTCCGCTGGATCAAGGCGCCGGGGCCATCAATGAGATTGGTGACGGCGTAGGTGGTGTCGCTGCGCCCAAAGGCAATCGCTGAGTAATTTGAAACCACGGCGCTGCGACCGATCGTGCCGCTGGTGCCGGCGCCGAATTG
>CAZDFF010000039.1:0-14771 GCA_964504425.1 uncultured Hyphomicrobiales bacterium | reverse complement strand
GCCCGACATCAAGACCGCCAACAAGGTGGTCGAGCTGGTCTTGAAAAACGCATCCATCGCCGTCACCGGAATCTGGCAGGCGGACGACGACGGCGTGCTGAATCCGGCGACGATCCGGCTGACGCCCGGCACCATCATCCCGAAGGCGGTCGGGTCGGCGGGCTTGACGCCCCTGGAGGCGCCGGGACGATTCGACGTGTCCGAGCTGGTCCTGAGCGACCTGCGCGGGCGCATTCGCCAGGCGTTGCTGGTCGACAAGCTGGGCCAGATCGATTCGCCGCGCATGACCGCGACCGAAGTTCTGGCGCGGGCCGCCGAAATGGCCCGCATCCTGGGCGCCACGTTCGGCCGGCTGCAGTCGGAACTGCTGACGCCGCTGATCGTGCGAACGCTGTCGATCCTGGCCCGGCGCGGCGAGATCGCCGAGGTCCGCATCGACGGCCGGCTGGTGCAGTTGGAATACCGTTCGCCCCTGGCCCGCACCCAGGCCCGGCAGGACGCGAACGACGTGCTTGCCTGGCTGGGGGCGGTACAGGCGCTTGGGCCCGAGGCCATGCGAACGGTCGATGCCGTCGCGGTGGCGCGGCGATTGGCGCGCGCCTACGGCGTGCCCGGAGACCTGATGCGGGAGCCGCGCGAGGAAATTGCGGGTGGAACCGCGCTCGACGCGCTGGCCGCCAGCATGGCCGCCGCGCTCGAAACGCCGGAGCAGATTCAATGAACCGGGCCGCCGATACGGGATGGGCATGGTTTCAGCCGCCGCGCGCGGCGGCGGGCGAACCGGACTCTCCGCGCGATGCCGACGCCGAGATCGCGCGCGCCTTCGCCCGCGCCTTCGCCGGCCCCGACGGCGAGAAGGCCGTGGCCTACCTGCGCGCGATCACGATGGAACGCGCGCTCGGCCCCCGGGCCTCGGACGCGATGCTTCGCCATCTGGAAGGCCAGCGTCAATTGGTCGCCCACATTCTCGGCCTGATCGAGCGCGGGCGAAATCCCAATAAAGGAGGACAGCGATGACCGAAGATCCCACCGCCGAAGCTTCCGATAGCGACGGCGAGCCCGTATCCCCCGCAGTCGACGCCGACGCAGGCAGTCGGCCGCCGTTCGTGCCGGAAAAATTTTGGGACCCGGAAACCAATTCGGTGCGCACGGAAGCCTTGGCGAAATCCTATGTAGAACTCGAACGCCGCTTCGGCGGCCGCGACGACGTCGGGATTCCCGATACCCCTGACGGATACACGATCGAGACCGAATCCGAGATGATCGCGATCGACCCGGACGTGAACGCCAAACTGCATGAGGCCGGATTCACCGGGGCGCAGGCGCAACTGGTCTATGATCTCGCGGCCGAACGATTGATGCCGATGGTCGGCGAAATCGCGGGGCAGTTCGAAGCCAAGCGCCAAACCGAGAAACTGGTCGAGCATTTCGGCGGGCCGGAACGCTGGCACGACGCCAAGCGCCAAATCGCCGCATGGGGGCGAACTTCCTTCGCGCCCGAAGTGTTCGAGGCGCTGTCGACCACGGCCGAAGGCGTGATCGCCATGCACGCCATGATGGCCGCGGACGAGCCGGGCTTGATGCAGGGCGACAATCGGCCGGCGGGCGACGACGAAACGGCGTTGCGCGAACTGATGAACGATCCGCGCTACTGGCGCCATCGCGAATCCGGCATCGTCCGGCGCGTGCGCGAAGGATTCCGCCGGCTTTATCCCGACTGACCGACGGGCGCGACGCGCCCCGTCCATCCACGAATTCCGACCGGAGAACCGCGCCCATCGGCGCGGCCCGGTCGGCACGACCGTTCGCCGGCGGCAATGCCACAACCGAGCGACGGCCGACACCCGAACAGGAACCATTTGAAGGAGTACCGAAACGATGTCCGTAACCGTCGAACAATCGTTCGTCCGACACTTCCAGAGCGACGTCCATATGCTCTACCAGCAGATGGGCTCGAAGCTGCGCAACACCGTGCGCACCAAGGACCGCATCGTCGGATCCTCGACGACCTTCCAGAAGGTCGGCAAGGGAACCGCCAGCACCAAGGCGCGCCACGGCAAGGTGCCGGTGATGAACGTCGATCATGCCTCGGTCGAATGCACGCTGGCCGACTATTACGCCGGCGACTGGGTCGATAAGCTGGACGAACTGAAAACCAACATCGACGAACAGGCCGTCGTCGCCCGGGCGGGCGCCTATGCGCTCGGCCGCAAGACCGACGAGTTGCTGATCCAGAAACTGGATACGTCGACCAACTACGCGCTCGACGGATCCGACGGCCTGACCAAGCCGAAGGTCCTGACTGCGTTCGAGAAGTTGGGCGAAGCCGACGTGCCGGACGACGGCGAACGCTACGCCGTCATCGGCTGGAAGCAGTGGAGCGACCTGCTCGACATCGACGAATTCGCCAACGCGGATTACGTCGGCGACGACGACCTGCCCTGGAAGGGAACGCAGGCCAAGCGCTGGCTCGGCACCCTTTGGATGCCGCATTCGGGCCTGACCAAGAGCGACTCGGTCCGGTACTGCTACTGGTACCACAAGACGGCGATCGGTCACGCGATCGGCTCGCACGTGAAGTCCGACATCACCTGGCACGGCGATCGCGCCGCGCACTTCGTCAACAACATGATGAGCCAGGGCGCCTGCCTGATCGATCCGTCGGGCGTGGTCTCCCTGCGCTGCCTCGAGTCGTAAGAAAGGAGGACCGAAGCATGTCGTTCCAATCGAAAAATCTCAGCGTGCTGGCCTACGCCAACGGCTTCACGCTTTGGCACTACGGCACCGTCGACACGGCGGCCGACGTCGACACCGCCGGCTATTTCAACGGCGCCGCCGACATGGTCCGGGTCGGCGACATGATCATGGCGAACGTCGACACCGACGGCACGCCCGCCGCCGGCATTTTCCTCATCAATGCCAACGCCGGCGGCACCGTCGACGTCGCGGACCTGACCGCGGTCGGCGGCACCGATACCGACTGAACGTTCCTCCGTCCCGCCAGCCTCAGGCGCGCGTTTCCGGAATCTCCTTTCCGGGCGCGCGCCCTTTTTCTTTTGGAGACCCACGATGGCCTTGACCAGCATCGCGCTTTGCTCGCGCGCGCTTCTGAAGATCGGCGCCACCAGCATCGCGTCCTTCGACGAGGGAACCGCCGAAGCGGAAATTTCGGGAAACCTGTTTCCATCGACCCGCGATGCCCTGCTGTCGGCCCACCCGTGGAGTTTCGCGACCGCGCAGGCGTCGCTGCCGCGCCTCGTCGCCGAGCCGATCGCCGACTTCGTGCACGCGTTTCAATTGCCCGCCGACTTTCTGCGCGCGCTTTCCGCCGGCGCCGATAGCCGAAGCCGCGGCGTCACGTATCGGATTGCCGAACGGCGCCTGCATGCGGATGCCGATAAAATCGTGCTCGCCTACATCTTCCGGCCGGCCGAGACCGAGTTTCCGCCGTTTTTCGACCAAGCGCTGATCGCGCGGCTGGCGGCGGAATTCTGCATCCCGCTGACCGAAAGCACGTCGCGCGCGGAATCGCTTTTGAGGCAAGCCGAGATCGAATTTCGCCGCGCCAAAACGATCGATTCGCAGCAGAAGTCGCCGGCGGCGATCGAGGATTTCACCCTGATCGACGCGAGGCGATGATGGCGAAACTGGTCGTTCAAAAGACAAGCTTCACCGCCGGCGAGATTTCGCCGCGTCTGTTGGGACGCGGCGACCTCAGCGCCTATGAAAACGGTGCCAGGCGGCTTCGCAACGTCTTCATCCATCCGACGGGAGGCGTAAGCCGTCGCGCGGGGCTCCGATACATCGACACGGCGCGCGGCAAGGGCCGGCTGATCGCGTTCGAATTCAACACCGAGCAGGTTTATCTGCTGGTGTTCACCGATGGCTGGATCGACGTTTATCGCGACGACGCCAAGGTCGCGGAGATCGCGGCGCCCTGGAGCGAGACGCAGATCGCCCAGATCAACTGGGTGCAAAGCGCCGACGTCCTGTTCGTCACCCATCCGGACGTGCAGCCACGGCGGATCACCCGAACGTCGGATTCGGACTGGACCATCGAGAGCTTCGCCTTCGACGAGAAGGACGGCCGCATCCGCCAACCGCAGCACAAGTTCGCGGCCGATGCCGTCACCATGACCGCCAGTGCCACAACCGGATCGATCACGCTCACCGCGTCGTCGAATGTGTTCGTTGCCGGTCACGTCGGCACGCGCTTCCGCTTCGGCGGTAAGGAAGTCGAGATTTCCGGAGTGTCCTCGGGCACGTCGGCCACCGCGACGGTGAAGGAAACCCTCGCCGGCACGGCGTCGACCAAGGATTGGGAGGAACAGGCTTTCTCGACGGTTCGCGGCTGGCCGGTTTCGATCTGCTTTCATCAGGATCGCATGGTCATCGGCGGCGGCCGGGACCTGCCCAATCGATTGTGGCTGTCGCGATCCGGCGCGCTGTTCGATTTCGACCTGGGCGAGGGACTCGACGACGAAGCGATCGAGTTTTCCATTCTATCCGACCAGGTCAATGCGATCCGCGCGGTCTTTTCCGGCCGGCATCTTCAGGTCTTCACGTCCGGCGCCGAGTGGATGGTGACCGGCGATCCGTTGACACCGACGAACGTGCAGCTCGGCCGCCAGACGCGCATCGGCTCGCCGGTCGATCGCACGGTGCCGCCACGGGACGTCGACGGCGCGACGCTGTTCGTGCCGCGTG
Source organism: uncultured Hyphomicrobiales bacterium (assembly GCA_964504425.1). GTDB lineage: Bacteria > Pseudomonadota > Alphaproteobacteria > Rhodospirillales > 2-12-FULL-67-15 > CAZDFF01. Next base: position 10,064 of record CAZDFF010000039.1, on the reverse strand, counting down.
CCGGCACCGAATTGCGCGAATTCCTGTTCGCGGACGTGGAACAGGCCTATCAGGCGACTGATTTGGCGACGCTCGCCCAGCATCTGATCGTGCGCCCGGTCGACCAGGATTTCGACAAGGCGAAACGACTGTTTCACCTCGTCATGAGCGACGGCAGGTTGGCCACCGTGACGATCTTCCGTTCGGAGCGGGTGACCGCCTGGAGCGGCCAGGAAACGGACGGCAAATTCCTGTCTGTCGCCGTCGCCGGCGAAGACGTCGACGTCCTGGTTGAGCGTGATGGCGGCGTCTTCATCGAGCGATTCGACGATGCGCTCAACGTCGATTCCGGCCTGACCGGCTCGGCGGATCCGGTGAAGAAGGTTTGGGCCGAGCTCGACCATCTGGACGGCGAGACGGTAAAGATCGTCGCCGACGGTGCCGTCGTGGCCGAAGCCACGGTCGAAAGCGGCGCCGTAATCCTCGACGAAGCGGCATCGGCGGTCGAAATCGGACTCGGCTTTTCGCATGCCGTCGAGCCGCTGCCCGCTTTTGTGCCGTCGCTGCAAAGTTCGGCCATGAGCGGGCGCGTGCGCCCCGTAACCGTGACGCTCCGTCTGCAGAATACCGGCGCCCTCAGCCTGGATACCGGACGGGGCCCGGTCGAAATTCCGTTTCGGCGCTTCGGCGACGACATGCTGGACGCGCCGCCCGGGCTGTTCACCGGCGACAAAACCGTCCGCGCTTTCGGCTGGCGCAGCAGCCTTTCGGCGCCTCTGTGGCGGATCGAGCAGGATACGCCGCTGCCGTTCACCCTGCTGTCGGTCGCTACGGAAATCGGATTCAACGATTGAGCAATCGAAGGAGAACGTTCGCCATGGGAAGCACCGCTGCGATGGCCGTTTTGTCGGGCCTCGAGTTCGGCCTAGACCTGATGCAAAAGCAACGACAAGCCCGTGCCGAAGACGCCCATATTCGAACCCAGGCCGCCGCACAATCTCGCCAAATCGAATTGAATCGCCAGATCGAAGAGCGCCGCCGCATCGAACGCCTGCGCCAAACCCAGGCCCGACAGCGGGCACGCTTCGGCGCGCTCGGCGTCACCGGCGACGGATCGGCGACGGCGGTGTTGGACGGCTTGTCTGCCGTCTCGGCGCGCGAAGGTCGCGACACCAACGCCCTGTTCGACGAACGCCTGCGAAGCATCGACGAAAATTATGCTGGCCGCCCGCGGCGAAACTTATTGGCCGAATCGAGTTTCGATCTCCTGGGGCAGCTTTCGCGCAATCGCAAGCATCCGATTCGCTCCCTGCTCAAGATCTAAAACAAGGAACCAAGTTATGGCTGAACATATTCAGATCGGCGATGTCAGTCCGCGCATTCAGTATGCCGCCGACGGCGAGCAGACCGAATTTACCTATCCGTTTCCGATTTTCGCCGTTCCCGATCTCGAGGTCTATCTGGGCGACGTGTTGCAGGAAGCCGGCTACACGGTTTCGGGTGCCGGCCTATCGACCGGCGGTCTCTGCGTTTTCGATACCGCACCGGCCGGCGGCGCCGTCGTCACCCTGCGTCGCCGGTTGGCGATCGCGCGCACCGCCGATTTTCAGGAATCGGGGGATTTTCGCGCCAAGGTCATCAATGACGAACTCGACAGACTGGTCGCCATGGTCCAGCAAGTGGCCGACGACGCCAAACGCACCCTCAAGCTCGCACCGACCGACGGCGACGCCGAATTCATGCTGCCGGCGAAAGAGGACCGGAAGGGCAAGGTCCTGACGTTCGATGCCGAAACCGGCGAACCGGCGGCGCAAACAACCGACAACTTCACCGGCCCTCAAGGATCGAAAGGCGATCCCGGCGACATGAGCGGAGAGAACAATCTTTCCGAACTGACAAACCCCGCCGCGGCGCGAACCAATCTCGGCCTCGGCACGGCGTCGGTTGCAAACGTGGCGACAGATGGTGCCGGCAATCTACTGCGCGAGGACGGCGACGGGTCGCAATTGATCAACCTTCCGGCGACGAATGCCGCCGACGTGCGCTTGCTCGCCTTAAAGATTGCCGCGTTGGAAGGCGATCGGATCAACATGGTCGACGGCATAGTCGACCCGTTCGCGGATGAAAGCGATGTGGACACGGGCTCGACCGTCAACGCCTCGTACGACTCTGGGAACGCTTTTTACTCGAATGAGCCATCGACGTCATATTTGTCTGGAACAGCCATTCAGGGTTATGGATCTTCACCATGGGCTTATCTGACCGACAATAACGAATCTACTGGGAGCGGGGGAATTCCGACGGTTGTAGCTGCTAATATGTTTTTCGGGACGATAGATCTAGGCAGCGAACAGATCGTCCACAAATTGGAAGTTACGGGATTTTACAATTCACATGGAAGTACGCTCACCGCTTACTTCGAATATTCACTAGATAATGCAGATTGGATTGAGTTCGGCAACTTCACCTTTGCCAGTACTCCAGTAACTCGCAGCGTTGAAAATCTGAGCGGCATAACACTTCGTTATTGGCGCCTCCGGTATTTTTCTGGCGGTAACGAATTGACGATGGGCATTACCGGCCTCAACGCCTACCGATACAACCCACCGCCAGACATGACATTGGTTTCGAAGTCTTTCGACGCCGATTCAGCGCCGGTCGCGGCCAGGCTCGGGCTGCAAATCGAACCCATCGACGCCATCGCCATCAACACCGATATCGTCGGCGACGTCAGCCGTGATGGCGGCGCGACATGGACCCCGGCCGCGCTCGTCCCCGTTGAAACGCTCGCCGACGGTACCGAATACCACGAAGACGCCGAGATCGACCTGTCCGGTCAGCCGGGTGGCGCGTCGATGAAATGGCGCATCCGGATACTCAACAACAAGCACATCCGCGTCCACGGCGTCGTCTTCCAATGGAGGGTCTGAGACATGCCCGCGATCCGAACCAAGCGCTATCCGTCCGCTGCCGCTCGACCGACCGGCGAAATCGGTCGCTATCTCGATGCGATCGAGACCCGTCTCCGCGCGCTGGAAGTCAAGGCCATCGATCGCAAGGCGGCTCCCAGCCCCAAAGTCCGGAAGAAATCGACCGCCGCCTGAATCCCGTTCGCGGAATCAATTTACCCTGGGGGCCCATTCATGACGATGAACGAAAGCGGCGGCGAATCCGCCGCGCGGCGACGCATGTCCATCGTCCGTCGGGAAACGGCCGCGGCGGCGCCCCAGCTTTTGAAAAGCGCAATCGAAAGCTACCGTTGCCTCGCGACCCTATGCCCGAAGCCGGCATCCGCATCGGAACAGACGATCAAGGAATTCGGCGCACACCACGCCGCCTGCCGGTCGGCGCTGGCGCATATCGACCGCCTGATCCGGATTCAGCAATGGGCGGCGACGACCGAGTGCGAGAACGACATCTCGGATTCGGCCCAACTGCTCGCGCACGCGCGAGCGATCTTGGAGGATTATCCGTCGGAGGACGAATGAGACCTGTTTCATTCGCCGAGTTCGTCGTGGTCTGGAACCAGCGCCAAGGCCTTTCAACACCGCCGTTGCATGTGAATATTTGCCACTGGCTGGAGGCCCGTTGGCACGCAGACAACCGCGACCTTCTGCTGCTGGCGTTCCGCAACAGCGGCAAGTCGACCTTGGTCGGCCTGTTCGCGGCGTGGCTCCTGCTGGGCAGCCCGGCGCTTCGGATTCTGGCTCTCGCCGCCGATTTCGCGCTTGCGCGCAAAATGGTTCGCAACGTCAAACGGATTCTCGAACGGCATCCGCTGACCGGCCATCTGAAGCCGCGCCGGACCGACCAATGGGCGTCCGACCAATTCACGGTCGCACGCGACGTTGAATTGCGCGACCCGTCCATGCTGGCGAAAGGCATCGGCGCCAACGTCACCGGATCGCGCGCCGACATCGTCATCTGCGACGACGTCGAGGTGCCCAATACGTGCGACACCGCGCCGAAACGGGCCGATCTGCGCCAACGCCTGGACGAAATCGGCTTCGTGCTGGTGCCGGGCGGGCTGACGCTCTACGTCGGCACGCCTCATACGTATTTTTCGATTTACGCGCCGGAGACGCGCGCGGAAGCCGACGAGGAACGGCCCTACCTCGCCGGATTCGAGCGCCTGGAGTTGGCGATTCTGGACGAGCGCGGGCAAAGCCGCTGGCCGGAACGGTTTTCGCTCGAACGGATCGACGCCATGAAGCGCCGGCAGGGGCCGGCCAAGTTCGCGAGCCAGATGATGGTCCGCCCGGTCAACAGCGCCGAAGGCCGGCTCGATCCCGACCGCATCAAACTTTACGAGTCCGAACTCGTCTACGGCGAAGGCAACGGCACCGCGCTGTTGACCTTGAACGGGCGTCGCCTGGTTTCCGCCTCGTGCTGGTGGGACCCCGCCTACGGCGCCGTCGACAAGGGCGACGCCAGCGTCATCGCCGCCGTATTCACCGACGACGACGGCGATTACTGGCTGCACCGGATCGCCTATCTGACGGTCGATCCCGGCGAGTCCGAGGTCGACGAGGCGACCCAGCACTGTCGTCAGGTCGCCAGCTTCGTCGACCGGTTCCACCTGCCGGCGGTGACGGTGGAAACCAACGGCATCGGAAAATTCCTGCCGGGCCTGCTGCGGCGCGCGTTCGCCCAGGCGGGCATCCCGGCGGCGGTGATCGAACGTGCCTCGACCCGCGCCAAGGACCTTCGCATTGTCGATGCGTTCGACGCGCCGCTCGCGGCGGGGCGCTTGCACGCGCATCGCACCGTATGGACGACGCCGTTCGTCGCGGAAATGCGCGAATGGCGGCCGGGCGAAAATCGCCGCGACGACGGCTTGGATGCCGTCTCCGGCTGCCTGTTGGCGGAGCCGGTGCGACTGTCGCATCGACCAGCGGATACCCGGCCGCGCCGGCGGCCCGGCGATTGGCGCCCCGGCGTCGGGCAATTCGACGCCACGACCGATTTCAAGCCATGAACCGAAAGGAGATATCCGACATGTCGACCCCCGCCCCCGTCGACCTGGTGTGGTGGATCACCGCAGTCGAGCTGCCGGCATTGGCCGGCCTCTACTGGCTGAACTGGCGCACCCGGCGCGATACCGACAAATCCTATGCGGCCGTCCGCACCGACATGGAAACCGGACTCGCCCATCTCCGCGAGGGTCTCGCCGCCTACAAGCTCGAGGTCGCGAAATCCTACGCCTCCATCGCCTACCTGAAGGAAGTCGAAGCCAGGCTGACCGACCATCTGGTCCGCATCGAAAACAAACTCGACCGCACCGCCGGTCTTGCCCGAGGAAACACCCGATGAACGCGCAAACGAAGACTCATGTTCCACTGCCCGATCGCCCGGCCGCCAATAACGAAGCAAGACGCCGGGAACCGATCGACGTCCTGGCACGCACGATCTACGGCGAGGCCCGGGGCGAATCCGTCCGCGGCCAGGAGGCCGTGGCCGCCGTCGTCATGAATCGGGTCCGGCGCGCGGCTGAACGGGGCGGCTACTGGTGGGGCGGAACGGTCGTCGATATCTGCACCAAGCCGTTCCAGTTCTCGTGCTGGAATCCGAACGACCCGAACCGCGCCAAGATCGAGGCGATCGGCGTCGACGATCCCGCCTTCGCCTGCTGCCTTCGGATCGCCAAGCGGGCGGTGCGTGGCGCGCTGGCGGACCCGACGGGCGGCGCGACCCATTACCATGCCGAGCATGCGCGGCCGCCGTGGGCGACGCGTCGCACACCCTCCGCCGCCATCGGCAACCATTGTTTCTACAACAACGTGGAGTGAGGGCGATGCTTTCCGCGCTCATCGGCCCCGTCGTCGGGGGCATCTTCAACGTCATCGACAAGGCGGTCGAGGACAAGGATCAGGCCGCCGCCATCAAGGCCCGGCTTCAAGAAATGGTGCTCACCGGCCAGTTGCGGGAGATCGAGGAAGCCGCGGCGACGATCCGCGCCGAGGCCACGGGCGACAGCTGGCTGCAGCGGAACTGGCGGCCGCTGTTGATGGTCCTGTTCGGCATCATCGTCGCCAATAACCACTTGGTCGTGCCGCTGTTCGGCACACCCAAGGCCGACATTCCGTCCGATATGTGGGATCTCCTGAAGCTCGGCATCGGCGGCTACGTGGTCGGCCGCAGCGTCGAGAAGGGCATCAGGGTATGGAAGGAGAAGTGATGCGTCATCCAATCGGAAATAGGGAAATGCCCGTCACTTACCGCACTCAAACCGACCCCCACGAGGAGGCCGACCCCCGCCTTCGGCTCGACGTTCTATCGGCGCCCGTCGGAAAGAACGGCAAGAACGACCGCCTCGACGTCGCCAAGGTCGAAGCATTGCTCGGCGCACACGACTATCTCGACCTCGACACGATCGGCGGGCCAACCGGATACGCGGGCGCTCGATTAGCCGAGGCCACACGGCGCTTCCAGAAGGATAACAATCTCCGCGTCGACGGCCGGCTTGATCCGGGCGGCGAAACGATCCTCAGGCTTGCCCAAGCGACTCCATGGAGACCGGATGCCCAAGGCCGATTCCCCGACGGTTCCACCCTAACCGTTCCGGACCCGAAGACGGGAAAGCAACGGCCGCCTACCCCCCCGGAGTACGAAGACATGGAAGACCTCTTCCCGCCGCCCGAACCGAAAAGCGCCTTGGATCGGGCCATGAATACTCTCGCGGACTTCTTGAAGTATCTGGGAAGCTACAAACGCGATCCGTGGGAACGGTATCCGAAGGTCGTGAATTCCCCGAGGGCTCGGGGTTAGGCACCCACGTAAAAAATCGTTTCGTTCTCCCGCAAAAGTTGTTCAGAATTGTCCGTCGGCAAGTGGCGCCAGGAAGGCACGGATGCAGCCTAGATCGAATTCGATTGATGATCCTTCCCAAGCCGGTGCCGGCGCGCGGCGCGAATTCGTCCTTGTCGGCATCCTCCTTCTGCCTCTTTACCTGAACGACTTCTTCCTTATCTCGGCTCCATCGGCGCCACGGGTCATCGTCGTCGATTACGTGTCGAAGCTCATGCCCCTGGCGATGCTGGCGCTTATGCCAAGCCTTTGGTGGGCGGCGCGGGATTCGATGACCCGCCGACCCGATTGGCAAACGGTTTGGAAACCCGTGCTGGTGTTCGTCGCGATGGCACCGATCTGCTATTTGATTTCCAGCGCGATCGACGAACGGTTGCCCGGAACCGTTTTGTTCGTCTTTCCGCCCATCGACGATCCGCTTTTGCACTTGTTCGACCTCGCGTTCGGGCTCGCTCTGAATTCCTTCACCGAGGAACTGGTCGAACGCGGCATCCTCGGCAGCGTTCTGTTACGACGCGGCAAAGGGCCGTTATTCATCGTTCTTGTCTCATCGCTGATATTTTCGCTGACTCATTGGTCGACGGGCGCCGGAAACGTTTTCGCCACCTTCGTGTTTGGCGCGATATTCATGGCGGTGTTCCTTAGAACGGGCTCGATTTGGCCCGGCGTCGTCTTGCATACGGCCTACAACATCATCGTTTTCGCCTGATCGACGGCGCTTTTGCGCACGCCAAAGGCCGAACCTCCGGCGGGCACGATGTTGCCCGCGCCGGCCGGGATTCGATCGCACGATCGTTCGACAAACTCCAAAACGGAAAAGGAAAATTCGCCATGCTCTATCGCAACTCCATCGCCTCCCGCGAGAAAGACGATCCCCGGATTCGGCTCGACGTTCTATCGGCGCCCGTCGGAAAGAACGGCAAGAACGACCGCCTCGACGTCGCCAAGGTCGAAGCATTGCTCGGCGCGCACGGCTATTTCGATCTCGACGCCACCGACGGACCGACCGGATACGCCGGCGCGCGGCTGGACGCGGCGACGCGGCGGTTCCAGAAAGACAAGGGACTTCGCGTCGACGGCCGGCTCGCGCCCGGAGGCGAAACGATCATGACCCTGGCCATGTCCAAAACGCCCGAAAAATTCAAGGGAAAGCCCCCCGAATACGACCTCGGGGGCCGCCTTCCCGGCGGCGGTTCGGTTACCGTCAACGATCCCGTGACGGGCGAACGGCGGCCGCCGACGCGCGACGAGTTCATGGATTTCCGGGACGTGCTGGTCGACGAGCCGCCCGGCATCATCGAACGGGCATTCCAAACCATCTCGGAATTCGTGGAAAAAATGCGCGGACGGCGCCCGACGACCATTGACGTTCCGACAGGCGGCGGGACCCGGTGGTAATGCCGGCCGGCCCCAATTTATCCGCCCGACGGCGGCTCTCGCATCGAAATAGCCTGCCGACGCCTAGAACAATTCATGGTAGAAACTCCTAGAACACGGCACGGTGGCATTCATGGAACCCGCTAGACCGATAGAGGGAGCACAGGCCCCGGTCGACGCAAAGAGAGATATCGTTCTTTTGTCGCTGTTGTTCGCGCCGGCATGCTTGAACGACTTCTTCCTGATCGCCGCGACCTCCAGAAAGGAGGTGTTGCTAATCGACTATATATCGAAAGCCCTTCCACTTCTGATGCTTGCCTTCATGCCGTCCTTATGGCCGGCAATCCGGGCGGCCATAAGGACGCGGCCCGATTGGCGATGGACGGCTATATTCGTGCCCATCAGCGCGATCGCCGTACCGGCTCTATTCATTTTGGAACTTGCGCTGTTGCGCGTTTTGCCCGACATCCAGGTTTTCGACTTTCCATCGTTCAGAGGGCCCGAGTGGTATTGGTTCGATCTGACCTTCGGACTCGCGTTGAATTCCGTTTCCGAGGAGCTTGTCTGCCGCGGCATACTGGCGGCGATCCTGTTAAGGCATGGTCATGGTGCCGGCACCGTGATCCTGGTGTCGGCACTGATATTCGGCGGCGCGCACTGGTCGAAAGGCCTGGCGAACATCGTTATCGCCGTTTTGTACGGAATTCTGTTCATGGCGATGTATTTGAAGACGCGTTCGATCTGGCCGGGGGCGGCCGTGCATACGGTCGGCAACGTCGCCGTATTCGCGTGAAGGCCGCACATCGATGCCGAAGCCGAAGAAGCCCAAAGTGCCCAAGGCCCGCAATCCGATGGCGGCGGTCGCCCGGCGGATGAAGGCCAAGGTGGAGCCCGCCGCCAAAGTCTATCGGCGGAAGCCGAAGCACAAGAAGAAGCCGAACGGAAACGGCGACGCGGCTTGACCTCCGCGACGTAAGTTCACGCCGCCTTGCGGACCTTGCGGATGATGTCCATGATTTCGGCCGCGGCGGTCGGGATGTGGGTGCCGGGCCCGTAGATCGCCGCGACCCCGACGCTGCGCAGGAAATCGTAATCCTCGACCGGCACCACGCCGCCGACCACCACGATCACGTCGCCCGCGCCCTGGCGGCGCAACTCTTGGATAAGCGCCGGCACCAGCGTCTTGTGGCCGGCCGCCTGGGACGACACACCGACGATGTGGACGTCGTTTTCGACCGCCTCGCGGGCCGCTTCCTCGGGCGTCTGGAACAGCGGCCCGACGTCCACGTCGAAACCGATGTCGGCGAACGCGGTCGCGATCACCTTGGCGCCGCGGTCGTGCCCGTCCTGGCCCATCTTCACGACCAGCATGCGCGGACGGCGGCCTTCCTCGTCGGCAAACGCCGCGACGGTCTTGCGGATCGTCTCGAATCCCTTGTCGCCTTCGTAGGCCGAGCCGTAGACGCCCGAGATCGAACGGATCTGCGCGCGATGGCGCGAAAACACCTTTTCCAGCGCGTCGGAAATTTCGCCGACGGTCGCGCGCGCGCGGGTCGCGGCGATGGCGAGCGCCAGCAGATTGCCCTTGCCCGACTTGGCGGCGGCCGTCAGCGCGTCGAGCGCGGCCTGGCATTTCTTCTCGTCGCGCTTGGCGCGGATCGACTTTAGCCGCGCGATCTGGGAATCGCGCACCTTGGTGTTGTCGATGTCGAGATAGTCGATCTTGTCCTCGACCTCGGGCCGATAGCGGTTGACGCCGACGACGATCTCCTCGCCGCGATCGATGCGCGCTTGCTTGCGCGCGGCGGCTTCCTCGATCATGCGCTTCGGGATGCCGGCCTCGACCGCCTTGGTCATGCCGCCTTCGGTCTCGATCTCACGGATCAATTCGCGCGCCGCCT
>CAZDFF010000038.1:0-19054 GCA_964504425.1 uncultured Hyphomicrobiales bacterium | reverse complement strand
GTCTTCGATCGGGACGGATTGACGTCGCCGGCGCCCCTGCGCGGCCATCGCGAGACGGAAATCAAGTTGCTGCTCCATCCGCGGGATCTGCTGCGACTGCGCCGCGCCGGACGCTTCAAGGGGATCGCTTGGGCGCCCGCGAAGACATGCAACCTGCTGGCGACGTATTTCGACACGGTCGATTTCAAGCTACGCGAGGCTGGGCTCACCTTGCGCGTTCGCAAGGAAGGCAGGCGCTTCGTGCAATGCGTCAAGGCCGAGGACGATCTCGGCGGCGTGTTCACGCGCAAGGAATGGGAAACCTTCCTGCCGCGACCGGAACCGAACCCGAAGTCGATCGAAAAACTCGTCGGCGCCAAGGCGCTGACCGACCTGAACGCCGAAGACCTGATCCCCGTGTTCACGTCGCGGATCCGGCGCGTGCATCGGGAATTGACGTCGACGGCCGGCAATCGAATCGCCCTCGACATGGATGTCGGCCAGATCGAGGCCGGAAACGCCACCGAACCGGTCTGCGAGCTCGAACTCGAACTGCTGGCCGGCGATCCGCGCCAGATTTACGATTTCGCGCTGTCGCTGATCGACGAAGTGCCCGCCCGCCTGTCGACGGCGGCGAAATCGGATCGCGGCTATGCGCTCGTGACCGGGGATCGCGGACAGTGGCGGAAGGCGCATCCGCTGCTGCTGACTCCCGCCGCGCCCGCCGAGGACGCGTTCGCGCGCATGATCGTCAACGGAATCGAGCATCTGCAGGCCAACGAGGCATGTGCGTTGGAACGCGCCGATGTCGAGGGCATCCACCAAATGCGTGTCGCCTTGCGCCGGCTGCGATCCGCGTTCGGCCTTTTCAGGCCGTTGCTGCCGGGCGGCGAACCGCTCGAGCTGGTCGAGGAAATCAAGTGGACGATGGACCAACTTGCCCCGGCCCGCGACTGGGACGTATTCATAACCGAAGTCCTGGACCCGATCGCCGCATGGCAAAGCGAGGATTCGGGCGTCGGACTGCTTCGATCGGAAGCCGAGGAATGCCGGGACACGGCCTATGCCAAGGCCCACGCCACCATTCTGTCGCCGCGCTACACACGCATGTTGCTGCGCCTTGCCGGCTTCGTCGATGCCAAGGCGTGGCGCAGCCATCCGGTTTCGGAGCCGTCCATCGACCTATACGGGCCGACCCAGGCGTTGGCGGACCGCGCGATCGATGTCCGCCATCGCAAGCTCTTGAAGGCAGGACGGCATTTCAAGGAAATGACCGAGGAGGAACGCCACGACCTCCGCATCCGGGTCAAAAAGCTCCGTTACGCCGTCGAATTCTTCGCGTCGCTCTATCCGACCAAGAAAGTGACCGCGATCCGGGAAGCGCTCTCGACGCTGCAAGAAGGTCTCGGCAGCCTCAACGACGTCGCCGTGGCACGCGGGCTGCTGGCCGAAATTACGACACGGGCCTCGGGCGACACCGCGCGCGAACTCTACCGCGCCAGCGGTCTGGTGGTCGGTTGGCATGCCCATGTCGCACAGGATCGCATCAAGGGAACCGCCAAGGCCTGGCGCCGGTTCGCCGGCCTGAAGCCGTTCTGGCACGCCCCCTGAAATAAAGCGACGTCACCGCCGGGCCGGATCGTCCTCGGTCGAGCGGAAACGATACTGCAGCGCCACCGTGATGCCCTTCAACGGCCTAAGCAGCCCGATCGTGCCGCCCAGCACGAACGGCGTCCACAGCACGATATGGACCCACAGCGGGGGGCCGTAGCTCAGTTCGACGAAGAGCGCCAATCCGACGACCGCGAACCCGAGGATGAAGATGGCAAGCACTGCGGGGCCGTCGCCCGCGTCGTGACCGCCGAGGCCAAGGCCGCACGCGGAGCACTGATCCCTGACATCGAGAAAGCCTTTGAACAGGTCGCCTTCGCCGCAGCGCGGACAGCGTCCGGAGGCGCCCCGCCAGAGAAGCGATCTAAAGGAAGGAACGTCGGCGCCGTCGGACATTGTCCGACGCCCGCACCGCGCCGTTCAGTGCGGCACCGCGCCGTGGCCGCCCCACCAGTAAATCCATATGAACAGGAACAGCCAGACCACGTCGACGAAATGCCAATACCAAGCGGCCGCCTCGAACCCGACGTGCTTCTCCGGCTTGAAGTGCCCCTTGGCGGCGCGGAACGCGCAAACGATCAAGAAACACGTGCCGATGATGACGTGCACGCCGTGAAAACCGGTCGCCAGATAGAAGGTCGACGAATAGATGCCGTCGGTAAACTTGAAGGCCGCGTGCATGTATTCGTAGGCCTGCACGCCGGTGAACAGAAGGCCAAGAGCGACTGTCCAAACGAGACCGTTGACGGTCCCTTTCTGATTGCCCGCACGCAACGCATGGTGGGCGTAGGTCACGGTCACGCCCGACGTCAGTAGGATCAAAGTGTTGAAGAACGGCAGCGTCCAGGCATCGAACGGCACCACGCCCTGCGGCGGCCATGGATGGATCGCGACCTTGCTGAGAAATGGCACGCTGGCATGGAAAAACGCCCAGAAGAACGCGAAGAAGAACATGACCTCGGAAGCGATGAACAAGATCATGCCCAAGCGCAAGCCGGTCGATACCGCTTCCGAGTGATGGTTCTGGAACGTGCCTTCGCGCACCACGTCGCGCCACCAACCGAAGAAGGTGACGGTCATCATGGCAATTCCCGCCAGCATCACCCACGGCATTTTCGAATGCATGTACATGATCAGCCCGATGGCCAGCGTCAATGCCGAGATCGAGCCGACGATCGGCCATGGGCTCGGATCGACCATGTGCCAGGGGTGTTTCTGCGTTTGGCTCGACATCGTTAAGGCTCCTGTCGCGTGCGATCGTTGGATCTGTTCAGCTATTTCCGGCGCCGCCGACAGCCGAGTTCTTCGCGGCGGGCTTGGCGGCGGTCGGTTTCGGTGCCGGCGGATTGGCCGGATCGGCCAAGAAGAACGTATAGGATAAGGTCAACGTATGGACAGTCGACGTGTTGGCGTCGGTCAGGATCGACGGATCGACGGTGAACTGCACCGGCATGTCGACCTCCTGGCCGGCGGCCAGGGTTTGCTCGGTGAAGCAGAAACACGCGATCTTGTTGAAATACTGCGCCGCCTTGTAGGGCGTGACGTTGAAAGTAGCGGTGCCGGTGACGGCCTTGTCCGAGGTGTTCCGCGCTCGATAGAAAATCAGCGTCGGCTCGCCAGGGCGAACGGTCACGCGGCGCTGCGCGGGTTCGAACACCCACGGCACGTCGCGCTGGATATTGGCATCGAATTCGACGGTGACCGTACGCACGTCGCCGGCAAGCGCGTTGGGCTGCGTCGCGTTGGTGCCGATCTTCGGCGTACCCGCATAGCCCGTAACCTGACAGAAAAGGCGGTAGAGCGGCACGGAGGCGAACGAGAGCCCGACCATGCCGCCGACCACGCCGACAAGCGTCAGCGCGACAATGCGGTTGCGTCTGCCGGATTTCGCCATGCGATTTTGCCGCCCTTGACCGGCCGCCTCAGTGGTGGCCCTTGGTGTCGATCACCGGCGTTTCCTCGAAGGTGTGGAACGGCGCCGGCGACGGCACGGTCCATTCCAGCGTCGTCGCGCCCTCGCCCCAGGGATTCGCCGCAGCCGGCTTGCCCGAGGTGAACGTCCGATAGATCACGTAGAAGAAGTAGAACGTCCCGATGGCCGTGATCAGGGCGCCGATGCTGGAAACCATGTTCCAGCCGGCGAAGGCGTCCGGATAATCAGGAATGCGGCGCGGCATGCCGGCCATGCCGAGGAAGTGCTGGGGGAAAAACAGCAAATTGACGCCGATGAAGCTGAGCCAGAAATGGATGCGGCCCATCGTTTCCGGATACATGCGCCCGCTCATTTTCGGAAGCCAGTAGTAGAACGCGGCGAATATGCTGAAGACCGCACCGAGCGACAGCACATAGTGGAAGTGCGCGACCACGTAATAGGTGTCGTGGAACGACATGTCGACGCCCGCGTTGGCAAGCACGACGCCCGTAACCCCGCCGACGACGAACAGGAAGATGAATCCCATGGCCCACAGCATCGGCGTATCGAAGCGGATCGACCCGCCCCACATGGTCGCGATCCAGCTGAATATCTTGATGCCGGTCGGGACCGCGATGACCATCGTCGCGGCGACGAAATAGGCCCGCGTGTTGACGTCGAGGCCGACGGTATACATGTGGTGCGCCCACACGACGAAGCCGATGAAGCCGATCGCGACCATCGCGTAAGCCATGCCGAGATAGCCGAACACGGGCTTACGCGAGAACGTCGCGACGATGTGGCTGATGATCCCGAAGCCCGGAACGATCATGATGTAGACCTCGGGGTGGCCGAAGAACCAGAACAGATGCTGCCACAGGATCGGATCGCCGCCGCCGGCCGTTTTGAAGAACGCCGTGCCGAAATTGCGATCCGTCAGCAGCATCGTCAGGCCGCCGGCCAACACCGGCATGGCCAGCACCAGCAAGAAAGCGGTCACCAAGGTCGCCCACACGAACAGCGGCATGCGGTGCAGCGTCATGCCGGGCGCGCGCATGTTCAGGATGGTGACGATGAAGTTGATGGCGCCGAGGATCGACGAAGCGCCGCCCAGGTGGAGCGCGAGAATGGCGAAATCAACCGCGGTGCCGGGATGGTAATCGGCGCTCGAAAGCGGCGGATAGACCGTCCAGCCGGTGCCCGCGCCGCCGCCGGCGAGCGCCGACAGCAGCAACAGCACGAAACCGGCCACCAGCAGCCAGAAGCTGATGTTGTTCATGCGCGGGAACGCCATGTCGGGCGCGCCGATCATCATCGGCACGATCCAGTTGCCGAATCCGCCGATCAGCGCCGGCATCACCACGAAGAAGATCATGACCAGACCGTGCGCCGTGACCAGTACGTTGTAGAAATGGTTGTCGGTGATGAACTGCAGCCCCGGCTCCGCCAATTCGAGCCGGATGATCCACGATGCGCCGCCGCCGAGCACGGCGGCAATCATCGCCACAACCATGTACATCGTGCCGATGTCTTTGTGGTTGGTCGAATAGGCCCAACGCCGCCACCCGACCGGATGGTGATCGTGGTGGTCGTGGGCGTCCGCAGCTGCACCGTATGCCATCGTCCTATGTCCCCTTGAAAATTCCTGATCGCCCCGATCGCGTCAGCGCGCTTCGCGGCTGGCGACGCGGACGGTCGAATCGTCCTTGGCGGCGAATTTCTTCTTGGCGTCCTCGGTCCAGGCCTGGAACGCCTGCTTCGAAACGGCGCGCACCTGGATCGGCATGAAGCCGTGGTTCACCCCGCAAAGTTCCGAGCACTGCCCGTAATAGGTCCCTTCCTTGGTGATCCGGACCCAGGTTTCATTGATGCGTCCGGGCACGGTATCGATTTTGAGGCCGAACGCCGGCACCGCCCAGTTGTGAATGACGTCCTCGGACGTCACCAGCACCCGGACGTTGGTATCGACAGGCAACACCACTTCGTTGTCCACCGTGAGAAGCCTGGGCTGGCCGGGCTTCAGGTCTTCCTTCGGCACCATGTTGCTGGTGAATCCGAAATCGCCTTGATCCGGATATTTATACGACCAATACCACTGGTGCGACGTGACCTTCAGCGTCATGTCGGCTTCGGTGGTACGATCCATAAAATAAAGCAGCTTGAATGACGGCACCGCGATGATCACCAGGATCAACACCGGCACCGCCGTCCAAATCACTTCGATAAACGTGTTATGGGTCGTCTTCGAAGGTTTCGGGTTGGCTTTTTCATTGTACTTGATGGCGCAGACGCACATCAGCACGAGGACGAACAGCGTGATCGCCGTGATCAGCCAGAAGAGTATGTTATGGAACGACTCGATCTGTTCCATCACCGGCGACGCCGCCGCCTGGAAATTCATCTGCCACGGAACCGGCTTGTCGGCGAACGCATCCCCCGCACTCGCCAGAACCGCCGCGCCAACGACCAACGCAAGGGCTTGCACCGTCTTCTTCATGACCCTCTTCCAAAACCTGTCGACGATAAGATAGCCATACCGGCTTAATTTTGCTTGCTTTTATGTCACGCCGCAGAGGATTGCGAAACCCCTATTCGCGCCCCGGATATTCAAGTTTGCTAACATGCCCGGGCGGCCCTTGGAAAGTCATTTTTGCCCCGCGCCCGGACCGACTCCGCCGACTGCGCACGGACTTCATCATGCATTGCGTTCGCAACGCCGCCGGGGCGGCAAAGCTTGATTTTGGCCCTTTCGGTCGCGATGATGCCGCACCTCGCCGCCACTCCCGGCCGAACCGGCGCCAACCCGACCGCAGGACGAATACCGACATGAACAAAAAATGGATATTGGCCGGACTGCTGATCGCCCTCGTCGTCGTCATGTACGTCTCGATCATCGTCCGGATGTCCTGATCCGCGGCGCCGGAACGGAACCCCAGCCATGATCCAGGTCGCCGACCTGCCTCACGTGATCGCGGCGTTGAATGGCGTGTCGGTGATCGCCATCGGCGCCGGCTTTCTGTTCATCCGTTCGGGCGACATGCGGCGCCACCGGGCGTGCATGATCGCGGCGCTGGCCGCGTCGGCCGCCTTTCTGGTCGTCTACCTGACATACAAGGCCAATTCGGGATTCGCCAAATTCGGCGGCGAAGGCGCGATCCGCCCGGTCTATTTCACGATCCTGGCGTTGCACGTGGCGGGCGCCATCGCCATCGTGCCGATGGTGCCGATGACGCTATGGCGCGCGCTCAAGGGCGATTTCGCTCGCCATCGAAAAATCGCGCGCTGGACGTTCCCCTTGTGGTTCTATGTCGGGATTTCGGGTGTCGTCGTCTACGTCATGGCGATCCATCTTTATCCCTATCGTGGCTAGTCATGGCTAGGCTGGAACCCGCCCAACGGCAGCGGTGGAGCCTCCTCGCACCCTACGCCGAAGCGCTGGCGGCGCCCGCCGCGCAACGCCGGCTGTGGGCCTGGACGGCGCTGGCGGTGCTGTCTCTCGCGCTCGCCGGCGTGATGGCGCTGCTCCTGGCGACGTCGCGATTGCCGGGAATCGACAAGACGTTTCCCTGGCCGCTGCAATTTTTCGAAAAAGGATTGGTCGTCCACGTCGTCTTTTCGTTCGCGGTATGGTTCCTGGCCATCTTCGGCGCGATCCTGCACGTGACGGCCCAGCGCCTTTCCGGCGGCCGCCCCTGCGCCGAACCGATAGCCGCGGCGGGCCCGTGGGTCGCGGCGGCGGCGTTCGTTCTGCTGTTCGTCCCGGCGCTGCTCGACCGCGGGCAGCCGACCTTGAACAATTACATTCCGGTCATCGTCGATCCGCTCTATTACGCCGGGCTCGGACTGCTCGGCGCCGGCCTGCTCATGGCGGCGGCTCGATTGCTCCTTGCATTATTGACGCGCCAGGGCCCGTTCGAGCCCGTGGCGCGGGCGGCACTGGCGGGCGCAATCGTCTATCTGCTGGCCCTCGGCACGATCGGACTCGCGCTCCGCGCGCTCGGCGACCAGTCGCCGTCGTTCGACTTCAACGAGAACCTGTTCTGGGGCGGCGGGCACGTCCTGCAATTTCTCAATCTCACACTGATGCTGGCGGCATGGTACGTGCTGGGCGGCCTTGCGTTCGGCCGGCCGGTACTGTCGCCCGGCCTGTTCTCGATGCTGTTGACGTTCACCGTCGCGGGCGCCCTGGCCGGATTTGCCGTCCAGGCGACGATGGCGCCCTTTTCGGCAACCCAGCGCGATACATTTACTTGGCTGCAATATGCGCTGGCCCCGCCGCCGGTTATCGCAGTCGTGGCCGGATTCGGCCCCGCGCGCGCGTGGTTCCGCGAGAACGCCGCGCACGCCTGGCGCCATCCGGCGTTCCTCGCCCTGGTCCTGTCGGTCGCGACCTTCGGCATCGGCGGCATGCTCGGTATCTTCGTCGACGGCGCCGACACCCGGACGCCGGCCCATTATCACGGCGTCATCGGCGGCATAAACCTAGCCTTCATGGGGCTGACGTTCGCCTTCGTGCTGCCGCTTCTGGATCGGGCGCCCAAGGCCGGACCCGCCGTCCGCGTGCAAATATGGCTTTATGCCGTCGGTCAGATCCTGGCCTGCATCGGGCTTTTCTGGGCGGGCGGCTACGGCGCGGCGCGCAAGACCGCCGGGGCCGCCCAGGACCTGAGCCACATCGGCGCGACGATCGGCCTTTATCTGAACGGCATCGGGGCGCTGATCGCGATCGTCGGCGGGATCATGTTCATCTGGACGGTAGGCCGCGCCCTGTTGCGCCGCCCCGCCCGGGAATAACCTGTCTTTGCCCGCCTGGGCGGCTGGCATCGGCCGGCCGCTTGGCGTATATAGGCCCAATCTCGACCGCCCCCAGCCGAACGAGGACACCGCTTTGCCGCCGGCCGTCAGCCAGACCCCCGAGGAATTGACGGGCACCGCCGCCCCCGCCGCGAACCCTGCGGACGGCGAAGGTCGGCCGCATCGGTTCCGTGTCGCCGACTATGCCGTGATCCTGAAGCCCAGGGTCATGTCGCTGGTCGTGTTCACGGCCTTGGTCGGCCTGTTGCTGGCGCCGGGGACCATCGATCCGCTGACCGCGACGATCGCAGTCGCCTGCATCGCCATCGGCGCCGGAGCCTCGGGCGCGGTCAACATGTGGTACGACCAGGACATCGACCGCACGATGCGCCGAACGATGCACCGGCCGATCCCCGCCGGACGGATGCGCCCGTTCGAAGCGCTGATCGTCGGCATCGTCCTTTCGGTCGCTTCCGTGGCCGCGATGACATGGTTCGTCGGTACCCTGGCCGGCGTGTTGCTGGCGGTCACGATTCTTTATTATGTCTTTATCTACACGATCTGGCTGAAGCGCCGCACGCCGCAGAACATCGTCATCGGCGGCGCCTCCGGGGCGCTGCCCCCGGTGATCGGCTGGGCCGCCGTGACCGGCGACATCGGCCTCGGCGCCGTTGTTCTGTTCCTCATCATTTTCCTGTGGACGCCGCCGCATTCCTGGGCGCTCGCGCTTTATCGCAACGCCGACTACATGGCGGCGGGCGTGCCGATGATGCCCGTGGTCGCCGGCGAACGTCGAACCAAGGAAATGATGCTGATCTACACGGCACTGCTGGTGCCGGCGACGCTGCTGCCGGTCGCGATCGGCCTGTCGGGCGGCATTTATCTGGTCGCGGCCGCGATCCTGGGCGGCCTGTTCGGCCGTCACGCCTATCGGGTCTGGCGCGACGAAACGACGGCGTCGGCCCGGCCGATGTTCCTGTTTTCGATTCTCTACCTGTTCCTGATCTTCGTTTTCTTGGTCGTCGACCGGGCATTCTTCCTGCCGATCTAAATCGGCCCCCCACGATCCAAAACAAAACGGGGCCCGTTACCGGACCCCCTAGTGATATGCCGAGGAGAGAAAAGCCCGGGCGGCGGATTTCCGCCGCCCGGGTTACCATACGATCCTAGAACGCGACCTTCAGGCCGGTCGAAACGACGATGATGTCGTCGAAATTGGCCGTGCCGACGCGATCCAGCTGGTAGGCGCGAACCTGTCCATAGGCGGACGCGCCGATCGATTCGAAGTACTGCACCACGCCGACGCCGTATGTCTTGGCATTGTCGCCGGTCGCCGCCAGGTCTTTGGTCTTGCCGAAGTCGATACCGAAATTGGTCGAACCGGCGCCGAAGATCTTGGCGATGTAACCGGCCTTGATGTACCACGACTCGGCGTTCGAAAGGCCCGAACCCGCCTTAACGTTGTTGCGGCCCATCGCGCCGGTCAGGTTCAAGCCGCTCGAATGCAGGAGCGACAGCGAGCCGCCGTACTGATCTTCGGTCGTGGTGTTGATGATGGAGTAATTCGAGTAACCGAGCCCGGCCACCATGTCGACCGGACCGAATTTGTTGGCGTAACGCAACGAGGCGCCCGTCGCGCCACCGGAGGTGTACGACAAAATGCCGGTGAAGCCCATGAGCGTCGGGCTTTCGTAACGGATGCCGTCGTTGCGGCCGCCGTCGAAGTTCGAAAAGACCGTGTTGACGGCCGCGCTGGTGGCGCCCGTCGACGAATTGCGGAAGAGAATCGAGCCGCCGAGGTCGGCCGGGAACGAATACACGCCCGAATCGCCGGTGCCGGACAAATCCTGCTCCATGGCGTCGTCCGACGCCTCGCTGAGCTGGCCGAGCGACAGCTTACCGAGGGTCGCGTGCTTCGCGTAAACGTAGGCGTACCGTTCGACGAAATTCGTGTTGCCCTGGCCGGTGTCGCCGTTGCCGCCGTGCAAGCTGACGTTCGCCGAACTGTTGCTGTTGAATTCGTATTCCATGTAGGCGCCGAAGCTGACGTCCTTGCTGACCGGCGCATCGGCGGCCATGAAGAACCGCGACGACGACACGTCGTTGTCGACGACCATCATCCGGCTCGACTTTCCGTCGTCGGCGTACAGCAGCGCCTTGTTGATCTGGCCGCCTATCTGCAATTTGACCTTCGACTGGCCGGTGCTCATGTTGTCCGCGGCATTCGCGACGCCCGGCGCCGCAAGTACGGCGATGGCGGCAAGCGCGACCGACCCCTTCAACATATCCTTGTACGTCATTTCTTTTTTTCTCCTCGTCGTCTGGGTTTCTTACGTGTCGTCGCACCCTTCGGTATAAGCCGCGCAGGGGTGCCAATTGCCGGCACCTGCCGCCCGAAAGGCCTTCTTGGTTCCAAATTCAGACCATTGATGCCTAAAAATCAATCATGAATTACGCAACCGCAGAAATTGCCTAAAATAGTGTCATATTTTCGCAACAGAGGTCGGTTGCGCACGATAATGCATATGATTATCAATATTATTAACCGACTTAATTCGCCCGATCAAGCCAAATACAAGCAGTCCGCCACCCTGGCTGATCTCTCGCCTAATTTTTTAAATGAGCATTCCCGATAACCCCTCGCTTGACGACTCCGCGTAGTCACCACGAGCGGTTGTCCGCACCGAAGGGCACCCCGCCCGACAGTTGGGTGACGACGTTGGCAGGTCTCCTGGCTTGCGGGTCTCTGTCCGTTGCTTTGGCCTTCCCGGTTTCCCAGTGACCTGCGCAAGCACGGACTCGCCGCTTACAGTTGCGGGGGCAGCCGCGGCTTTCGACCGCGTTCCCTTTTGATCCCCTTCGTTGGGGAACCAGCGTCGAACCGATCCCATCATGGCGATTGTTCGCGGTCAAGCGATTCGGCATGGCGCCGCTATTTGGCCGACGCAGACAGGCATCCCACGAACGCATCCGCCATATTGCGAAGCAACGCACCGTACAGGTCAGACCCCGGCGCGATCCCAGCGCCGACCGGATCGAGAACGCCGACTCGCGCCTTGGTTCCCTCGATCACCGAACGCACCAGTTTCGGTTCGAACTGCGGCTCGGAAAACACGCACACGGCTTTTGCCGATTTGATTCGATCGCGCAGGTTCTTGAGAGTGCGGGCGCCGGGCGGACGTTCCGGATCGACCGTGATGGCCCCGACGCCGTTCAACCCGAACCGCTTTTCGAAATACTGGTATCCATCGTGAAAGACGATGAAGGGCCGATCGGTCACCGGCGCGAGCTTCGCTTTTATCTCGCCTTCGATTGCGACCAGCCCCTTGGCGACGGCGTCGCCGTTGGCCCGGTAACGCGCGGCATTCGCCGGGTCCTTCTCGGCCAATGCGGCGACGACCGCGGCAACGACGGCGCGCCCGTTCGCGGGATCGAGCCACAGATGCGCGTCCTTGCCGCCCTCATGGGCATGGTCGTGCTTTTCCTCTTTCGCCTTCTTGTCGTGATCGTGATCATGATCCTTCTTGGTGGGCTTTTCGTCGTGGTCGTGTCCCGGCCAAGCTCCGCCCTTGCGCCGATCGAGCATCGTCACCTCCGGGACCTCCGCCAATTCGACCGTCTTCGCTTTCTTGCCGAGAGACGCGAGCGGCTTGACCAGAAATCCCTCAAGGCCTTCGCCAATCCAGAAAATGACGTCGGCCTTGTCGAGCGCGGCGGCGTCGGACGGCTTGAGCGCAAAGGTGTGCGGCGAAGCATTGCCGGGAACCAAAAGCGTCGGAGACCCGATCCCCTGCATCACGCCGGCGACCAATGAGTGCACGGGCCCGATGCTGGCGACGACGCGCGGCGCCTCGGCAAGGACGGGCGCGGCGCCGCATATCGCGGCGACGAACGCAAGGCAGGCGGTAACCGTGGATTTCCCGTAATGCGGAAGCATATTCTGGCCTTTTCATTTACGTTATAACATAACATTTATAGATACCCTGCCCTCGCCTGTCAACACGCCGCCCAACTCTCGGCAATAGGGCTGGATTCGCATGCCGCGCGGACCGATATTCCCGTTCGGTCGCACCCCTGCATCGCCCGGAACCGATCCCGCCGCCATGAACATCGTCGCTCCTCGCAATACCGACGCTTATTCGCTGCTCGAAGCCCGATTCCGACGCCTTGCGGCGCTGGGCGACGCGGCCGCCGTTCTGCGCTGGGACTGGTCGACCATGATGCCGCCGGGCGGCGTCGAGGCGCGCGCCGAGCAACTGGCGGAAATTCAGGCGGTCCGGCACGGCATTCTGACCGCGTCCGAAACCGCCGATCTTCTTGCTGCCGCCGGCGAGGGCGACGGCCTCGACGACTGGCGCCGCGCCAACCTACGCGAAATGCGCCGCGCCTTCGACCATGCGACGGCGCTGCCCGAGGACCTGGTGATCGCGCTCAGCAAGGCGACCTCGGCGTGCGAGACCGCCTGGCGCGCGGCACGGCCGCAAGCCGATTTCGCCGCCGTGCTGCCGAGCCTAGCCAAGGTACTGTCGCTGGTGAAGGAAGCGGCGGCGGCGAAAGCGGGCGCGCTTGGGCTCTCTCCCTACGACGCCCTGCTCGACGAATACGAACCGGGCGGCCGCGCCACGGACATCGACGTGCTGTTCGCCGACCTGGAATCGTTCCTACCCGACTTCCTGGCCCGCGCGTTGGACGCGCAGCGGCACCGCTCGGCGCCGATCCGACCCCGAGGCCCGTTCCCGGTCGAAAAGCAGCGCGCGCTCGGCGTCGAACTGATGCAGGCGATCGGCTTCGATTTTCACCACGGCCGGCTCGACGTCAGCCTGCATCCGTTCTGCGGCGGCGTGCCCGACGACGTGCGCATCACCACGCGCTACGACGAAATCGATTTCACCTCCAGCCTGATGGGCGTGCTGCACGAAACCGGCCATGCTCTCTACGAGCGCGGATTGCCGAAGGAATGGCGCGGCTTGCCGGTCGGCGAGGCGCGCGGCATGAGCGTGCACGAAAGCCAATCCCTGCTGCTCGAGATGCAGGCCTGCCGCTCGGCCGAATTCCTGACCTTCGCCGCGCCGCTGATGCACCGCGTGTTCGGTGCCGACGACAGCGACCCGGCCTGGCGCGCGGACAACCTCCATCGCCTCTACACCGAAGTCGAACCGGGCTTCATCCGCGTCGATGCCGACGAGGTGACCTATCCCGCGCACGTCATCCTGCGCTATCGGCTGGAGCGCGCGCTCATCGCCGACGACATAAAATTGAAGGACCTGCCGGGCGAATGGAACGAAGGCATGAAGCGCCTCCTCGGCCTGATGCCGCCCACCGATCGCGAAGGCTGCCTGCAGGACATTCACTGGTACGACGGCGCCTGGGGCTATTTCCCGACCTATACCCTCGGCGCGATGACGGCGGCACAGCTGTTCGACGCCGCCCGCACGGCCGACCCCGATATCCTGCCCGGTATCGCCCGGGGCGACTTCAAACCGCTGCTGACCTGGCTGCGGACCCACGTCCACGGCAAGGGCGCCTCACTGCCGACCCGCGCCCTGCTGACCGCGGCGACCGGCCGGCCGCTCGATACCGCCGCCTTCAGGGCCCACCTGGAACGGCGCTATCTGGCCTGATTCACGGCCGGGCGACGATCCATTGCGGCTCCCGGCCCCGAGGTTTAATGAAGAGCGCACGGAGCCACATATAATATGAAGTACGTGTCGACCCGCGGCCTGGCCCCCAAGCTCGGCTTCAACGAAGACCTGCTCGCCGGCTTGGCCCGCGACGGCGGACTTTATGTGCCCGAGACCTGGCCGCGATTTTCCAAGTCCGATATCCGGGATTTGCGCGGCCTCGCCTACGCCGAGATTGCCGCCCGGGTGATGGCCCCGTTCGTCGGCCGCGCCATCCGCCGCGACGATCTGACGTCCATGGTCGTCGATGCCTACCGCGATTTCGACCATCCGGCGGTCGCGCCGCTGCGGCAGATCGGCCGCGATCAATGGCTGATGGAACTGACTCGCGGGCCGACGCTGGCCTTCAAGGACTACGCCCTGCAACTGCTCGGCCGGCTGTTCGAGCACGTCCTGAGGGAACGCGGCCAGCGCATCGTCATCGTCGGCGCCACCACGGGCGACACCGGCTCGGCCGCCATCGAAGCCTGCCGCGACCGGAAGGGCATCGAGATCTTCATGCTGCATCCGAAGGGGCGCGTGTCCGAGGTTCAGCGCCGGCAGATGACCACGGTCCTGTCGAAGAACGTCCACAACATCGCCGTCGACGGCACGTTCGACGACTGCCAGGACCTGGTGAAGGCGATGTTCAACGATCTTAAATTCCGCGACCGCCATCGGCTGTCGGCGGTGAACTCGATCAACTGGGCCCGCATCATGGCGCAGGTCGCCTATTACTTCGCCGGCGCCGTGGCGCTCGGCGCGCCGGACCGTCGCCTGACCTTCGCCGTGCCGACCGGCAACTTCGGCAACGTCTACGCCGCCTATGCATCGAAGCGGATGGGGCTTCCGATCGAGCGCCTGGTCATCGGTTCGAACGCCAACGACATCCTGACGCGATACTTCGAAACCGGCACGATGAGCCTGGCCGAGGTCGTCCCGACCCTGAGTCCGAGCATGGACATCCAGATCTCGAGCAACTTCGAACGCCTGCTGTTCGAGGTCTGCGGCCGCAAGGGCCCCGCCGTCGCCAAGGCGCTGGGCACGCTGCGCCGGGACGGCACGGTCGATTTCGGTCATGCCCGCTGGCAGTCTCTCGCGCGCCTGTTCGCGGCGCATCGCCTGGACGATGCCGAAACCAAGGCGGTCATCGCCGGCATGCATAAGCTGACCGGCGAGTTGCTCGATCCGCATACGGCCATCGGCGTCGCCGCCGGCATCCGCCATCACGACTACAAGTCCAGCGCCATGATCGCGCTCGCCACCGCGCACCCGGCCAAGTTTCCCGACGCCGTCGAAGCCGCGACCGGCATCCGCCCGGCCCTGCCGCCGCGGCTCGCCGACCTGTTCGAGCGCGAGGAACGCTGTCAGGCCCTGCCCAGCGATGCCGACGCGCTGAAGGACTGCATCGACGGGCGAATGCGAAAGCGGAACGCGGCATGACGGTTCAGGTCACCACCTTAAGCAACGGCCTGCGCGTCGTCACCGACGCCATGGACACGGTCGAGACCGCATCCGTCGGCGCCTGGGTCGGCGTCGGCACGCGCCACGAGCATCCGGGCATCAACGGCGTTTCGCACGTCCTCGAGCACATGGCCTTCAAGGGCACGCGCCGGCGCGACGCCCGCGCCATCGCCGAGGAAATCGAGGCGGTCGGCGGACACCTGAACGCCTACACCACGCGCGAGCACACGGCCTATTACGCCAAGATCCTGAAGGACGACGTGCCGCTGGCGATCGATCTGATCGCCGACATTCTCCAGCACTCGACCCTGGACGAGACCGAACTCGGCCGCGAGCGTACGGTGATCCTGCAGGAGATCAGCCAGACCAACGACACGCCCGACGACATCGTGTTCGACCATTTCCAGGAGACCGCCTACCCAAGCCAGGCGCTCGGTCGGCCGGTGCTCGGCTCGGCCGACCTGGTCCGCGACATGCCCCGGCAGTCGATCCTGGATTACATGCGCGCGCACTACAGCGCGCCGAATATCGTATTCGCGGCAGCCGGCCGCGTCGATCACGCCATGGTGGTCGACCTGGCGGAACGCGCCTTCGATTCTCTGCCGGCGCCGGGCGAAACCGTGGCCGACCCCGCGCGCTACGTCGGCGGCGACGCGCGCTTCGAGCGCGACATCGAACAAGCCCACCTGGTACTGGGCTTCGACGGGATTGCCTACGACGATCCGGATTTCTACGCGGCCTCCGTGTTCTCGACCCTGTTCGGCGGCGGCATGTCGTCGCGCCTGTTCCAAGAGGTGCGCGAGAAGCGCGGCCTCGCCTACAGCGTCTACAGTTATCTGTCCTGCTATTCCGACGGCGGCCTGTTCGCCGTCTACGCCGGCACCAGCGAGGAGGATACGGCGGAAGTCCTGCCGCTGGTCATCGACGAACTGAATCGCGTCGCCGACGATCTGAACGAGAAGGAACTGGCCAGCGCCCGCGCTCAGTTGAAGGCCAGCATCCTGATGTCGCTGGAAAGCACGTCGTCGCGCTGCGAGCAGGCGGCCCGCCATCTGATGGTGTTCGGCCGCCCCCTCACGACCGAGGAAATCGTCCGCGGCGTCGAGGCGGTCGACGATGCGGCGGTCCGGCGGGTCGTGAAGCGCCTGATCGCCTCGCCCCCGACGCTGACCGGGCTGGGGCCGATTTCGGCGCTGCCCGACCTGGGGGCGCTGACACGACGGCTGGCTTCCTGAACCGCCGGCGGAGTTTCCGATGTTCGTTCCCCCCATCTTCAACGAAGACCGCATTCCGGTCATTCACGACGCCATTCGTAGAATCGGCTTCGGCACCCTGGTGACGCTGACGCCGGACGGCATGGAGGCGAGCCACGTGCCGATGCTGCTGCGCCCGGAACCCGAACCCTACGGCACGCTGATCGGGCACCTGTCGCGCGCCAACCCGCAATGGACCCGGGTCGCCCCCGGCACCCGGACCCTTGCGATCTTCCTGGGCCCCGAGGGCTACGTCACGCCGTCCTGGTACGAGACCAAGAAGAAGACCGGCAAGGTGGTGCCGACCTGGAACTACGTCGCCGTCCATGCCTACGGCACGATCGAGTTCCGCGAGGACGCGGACGGCCTGCGCGAGATCGTCACCGCGCTGACCGATACCCACGAGGGCCCGCGCGCCCGGCCCTGGGCCGTGACCGACGCGCCCGAGGATTTCATCCAGGCGCAGTTGAAGGGCATCGTCGGCTTCGCGCTGAAGATCGAGCGCCTGGAAGGCAAATGGAAGATGAGCCAGAACCGCCCGGCCGAGGACCGCGCCGGCGTCGTCGACGGCCTGCGCCGGGAAGGCGGCGAGAAGGGCGCCCGGATCGCCGACGAGATTCCGAAGTAGCCGCCGCGCCGATCAGGCGTGGCCGGCTTCGTCCGACAGCAGCCGGGGATCGATCCCGATCTTTCCCATCGCGCGGCGCCACTTGCCGTCGAGATCGGCGCCGAACAGTAAATCTTCGTCGGCCGGCACGTTCAGCCAACCGTTCGCCTTGATCTCGGCGTCAAGCTGCCCCGGCCCCCAGCCGGCGTAGCCGAGCGCGAGCAGGCGGCGCTTCGGGCCGCCGCCGTTGGCGATGACCTTGAGGATGTCGACCGTCGCCGTCAGCGCCACCGCGTCGTCGACCACCATGGTCGCTTCCTGCACGTAGTCGGCGGAGTGCAGCACGAAGCCGCGCCCGGATTCGACCGGACCGCCGAAGTGGATATTGATCGGCTCGCCGATGCCGTGGCTTTCGATGCCCAACTGTTCCAGCAGGTCGGGGAACGTCAGCGATTCGATGGTGCGGTTGACGACCAGCCCCATCGCGCCATCGACGTTGTGCGCGCATATGTAGATGACGGTCTGCGAGAAGCGCGGGTCGGACAGCCCGGGCATGGCGACCAAAAGCTGGCCGGAGAGATAGAGGTCGTCGACATCCGGGGTCTTCATCATGGGTCCCCTTTCCGTTCTTGGCCTCGACCGGCGAACATTCAACGAACCGCCGGGCGAAACGAATCGCGCATATTATAACCGTCCCTGGCGGATCGTCCAAATCGCGGCTTCGTGTGGGCCGCGACGAAATTCTCGCTGGACAAGATTGGCCCGCGCGATGCGAAATGGTCTTGGAAAAGCGCCGCGAAACCCCTACCTATCCGTTCGACACGCCCACCCGCGCGTTCGGCCGATGGGGCGGGGCCGCATTCGCCAATGACGCGCGACGGACAACTCAGGGACGAGGAAACAGCGATGACCATCAAAGTCGGCGATCGGGTGCCTTCGGTCACCATGCACACCATGTCGGCGGACGGGCCGCAGGCCATTTCCAGCGACGACATCTTCAAGGGCAAGAAGGTCGCGGTGTTCGGCCTGCCGGGCGCCTTCACGCCCACCTGCTCGGCCAAGCACCTGCCCGGGTTCATCGCCGGATCGGCGGACCTCAAGGCCAAGGGCTTCGACAAGATCGTCTGCATGGCGGTCAACGACGCCTTCGTCATGGGCGCCTGGGGCAAGGACCAGAACGTCGGCGACAAGGTGACGATGGTCGCCGACGGCGACGCCAACTTCACCAAGGCGGCGGGCCTGGAACTGGACCTCACCGGCCGCGGGCTCGGGCTGCGCTGCCAGCGCTTCTCGATGGTGGTCGACAACGGCGTCGTCAAGTCGCTGGCGATCGACCCGCCCGGCACCTTCGACAAGACCAGCTGCGAAGTGATGCTGAAGTCGGTCTAACGCTTCCGCTCGCGATCCACCGGATGCCCGTCAGGGCATCCGGCCGGCGCCCGCCAGCGTCTGCGCCACGCCCAGGCGCGCCAGCGTGTCGGCGCGTTCGTTCTCCGGGTGCCCGGCGTGGCCCTTGACCCAATGCCATTCGACCCGGTGCCGCTCCAGCGCGTCCTCGAGCCGGCGCCACAGGTCCTCGTTCTTGACCGGCTTCTTATCGGACGTCTTCCAGCCGTTCTGCTTCCAGCGCACGATCCAGCGGGTGATGCCGTCCCGCACGTAGGTCGAGTCGGTGAACACCCGCGCGGTCGAATCGCGCTTCAGTTCCTCCAGGCCCCGGATCGCCGCCATCAGCTCCATGCGGTTGTTGGTGGTGTGGGCCTCGCCGCCGAAC
>CAZDFF010000037.1:0-19074 GCA_964504425.1 uncultured Hyphomicrobiales bacterium | reverse complement strand
AGGCGGCCGAGACCGGCGGCGACGTTGTCCATCATGTGGCGCGGCTTCGAGGTGCCGGGGATGACGCAGGTGACGGCCGGATGCGCCAGGATGAACTTCAAAAAGAACTGCCCCCAGGTCGGGCAGTCGACGTCGACTGCCCACGGCGGCAGCGGCTTGGCGCGGGCGGAGCGGAACAGGCCGCCGCCCTCGAACGGGCGATTGACCAGCACCGCCACGCCCTTGTCGGCGGCCAGCGGCAGCAGGCGCCGTTCCGCGTCGCGCACCGAGATCGAATAGGCCATCTGCACGAAATCGACCGGGTGCTTGTCGATGACGGCGCACAGGTCGTCGAGCGCGCTCGACGTGTAATGGGTGATGCCGATGTAGCGGACGCGACCGAGTTCCTTCCAGCGTTGCAGCGTCGCCAGGTGGGTGCGCCAGTCGAGCAGGTTGTGGATCTGCATCAGGTCCATGCGTTCCGTCCGCATGCGGCGGAACGAGTTTTCCATCTGCCGTTCGCCCGCGTCCTTGCCGCTGGTCCACACCTTGGTGGCGAGGAACGCCTTGGCGTGGCTGTTGGTTTCGCCCAGCAGGTCGCCGACGACCTGTTCCGACGACCCGTACATGGGCGAGGAATCGATGGTCTTGCCGCCGGCGTCGAACAGGATGCGCAGGACCTCGAGCAACGGCGCGCGCGCCGCCTTGTCCGCGCCGACGTCGAAGGTCTGCCAGGTGCCGAGCCCGACCATCGGCAATTCCTCGCCGGTCTTCGGAATCGGCCGCCGTCGGATCGGCGCCGCCGCCGAGGCGTCGCCCGGTCCGGCGGCGACGGCGATTCCGGCCGCGGCCATCAGCCGCAGGAATTCGGCGCGGGAAAATTCACGGGTATTGGGATCGTGCGGAATCATGCCTCTACCTATGGCGATTCACCGGTGCGGGGTCCGGGCGGAATTATATCATTCGCGGGCGCGGCCGACAGTCCCCCAGCGCGACGGTCGTGGCCGCGCCCCATGGCGAACGCGAGCGCCAGCCACACAAACGCCGCCGGCAGCGCCAGGAACGCGATTCCCGACAACGCGATCCCGGTCGCGGCGACGGCGGCGTAGGCCCAACCCGCCGCCGCGTCGCCGCCGCGGTACACCAGGGTGTCGATCAGGTTCTTGGCCTTGTACTTGTCCTCGCGCGGCACCAGCGTGAACAGGATTTCGCGGGCCGGTTTCGAGATCGCGAAATTGGCGGCGCGGCGGATCGCCTGGAACGCGACCACCACGGCGAGCGTCGGCCACAGCCCGAGGACCAGGAATCCGGCCGCCGTAACCAGCGGCAGCAGCGCCAAGGCCCAGCCGACGCCGAAGCGCCGGATGAACGGACCCGTCGCCGTCGCTTGGAGCAGCAAAGTCATTACGCCGACCGCGAGATCGATGGTCGCGAACGCCCGGGTCCGTTCGGCGGCGGACGCGAAGGCATCGGCGACGATGGCCGCCTGCTGGAAATAAAGCACCGTCGCCGTCAGCGTCAGGAACAGGATGTAGACGCAGATCGCGAGCAGATAGGGCGAGCGCGCGACGTCGGTTATGCCGGCCAGAACCGAGCCGCCGATGCGTTCGTCCCGTGCCCGGTCTCTTGCGTCCGGCCGCGTGCCGCGCAGCACACGTTTGGCGCATTGCGCGGCGATTTCCAGGCACAGCGCCGCGACCAGCAGCAGGTTCACGGCGCCGAGCGGCACCGCAAGGAGCGCGGTCGCGGCCGGCCCCAGCAGCGAACCCGCCGTGCCGCCGGCGGCGATGAACCCGAACAGGCGCTTGCCCTGGCCGTTGTCGAAAGCGTCGGCCATGACGCTCCAGAACACCGACACCACGAACAGGTTGTAGACGCTGACCCAGACGAAGAAAACCCGCGCGACGTGAACCGTCCGAATCTCTAACGTCAGCAGCGCATAGAAAATCAGGATGTTGGCGAGGAAGAAGCGATAGGCGATCGGCACGATGCGCCGGCGTTCGGCCTTGGCCACGACCGCGCCGAACAGCGGCACCGCGACGGCCATGGCGACGAAGGTGGCGGTGAACAGCCATTGCAGGTTCCGCACGCCGCCCTCGAGGCCCATGGCGTCGCGCAACGGCCGCAGCACGTAATAGCCGCCGAGCAGAAAGAAGAAATAGGCGAAGGACCAGAGCAGCGCCGCGATTTCCCCGGCGCGGACGTCGACGCAGCGGGCGATCAGGCGGCGCATCGGGAACCGGCGCCGTCCGCTATTTCTTTTCCTTCTTGGCCTTTTCCAGGCGATCGAGCATGTCCTTGACCCCGGTGCAGCCGCCGGCGCTGCCGAACGGCAGTTTCGAGATCGCGCCCGATCCCATGGATTGAGCGCCGAACAGGATCTCGATCTCCGAGACCATGGGCTTGCCGAATGTCTTGTTGACCGGTTTCAGCAGGCGTTCCGGCAATCCGTCGAGCACCACCCGGCGATCCTTCACCGGGATCGGCTTGGCGTAGAGTTCCTGCATGATGGCGTCGGCGATCCGGGGCGCGTTCTTGCAAACGGCACCGACCTGTTCGGGATTGGATACCTTCAGATAGATCGTGATCGGCGTCGAATTGGGAGAGGGATAATCGATCGGCGCGTTGATGGGCAGAAGCTGCACGTGACTGGGCAGCGTAAACATTTCTTCGAGCGATGGTTTTTTGGACGCATCCTCGCTGGCCGCCGTCGCGCCGGTCACGGCGAGCGAAAGCACGGCAACGACTGCAGCCCACGACCGCCTCATGATTCTCCAACCCGCATTGCGGCGACCGTCGGCCGCCGTCCCATTCCCAAGCGTATGTTAGCGCGCCGAATGCGGCTTGAATATGGCCGCCTAACAGCGCCTAAGTTCGAAAACAGTAGGCCAAACGTCTGAAGCGACGGGCGAGAACGCGGACTTTTCGCTTGGCCGTGGCGAGCGCGCCGCCGCCGAGCACGCCCGCGACGATGGCGGCGATTTCGTCCATTTCGGGCGTCCCCATACCGCGCCGGGTCGCGATCTGGCTGCCGAAGCGAAGGCCGTGGCCGGCGCCCGGCATGGCGCTGGCGCCGACGAAGATGCCGGCTTGTTCCAGACGCTGCGAGGCGGCGCGGGCATCGGCCCTCTCGCCCAGCGGCACGGCGACCTGATGGGTCGCCGTCGCTTCGCCGTTGGGATCGGCGAGAACGCCGATGTTCCGCTTGCGAAAACCGTCGGCCAGCGCGCGTGCGTTGGCGATGACGGCGGCGGCGTGGTCGGCCATGAACGCGCGCGTTTCGGCCAACGTGACCGCAAGCGCGCTCAGACGCCCGGCATCGTAGTTGGTGGTCAGCACCGGATAGAGGGCGTTGCGTATTTTTTCGGCGTCCGCTTCGTCGCGCCCGAAGACGAACCCGCCGGCGCCGCCGGCCATGGTCTTGTAGGTCGATGCCGTCACGATGTCGGCGCCGATCTCGAGCGGGTTCTGGAACCGACCGCCGGCGATCAGGCCGGCGACGTGCGCGGCGTCGTAGACGACCTTGGCGCCGACGTCGCGGGCCGCCGCCACCGTCTGCGGCACGCGGTACGGGAACAGGAGCAGGCTGGCGCCGAGCATGACCAAGCGCGGGCGATGGCGCCGCACCGTTTCGGCGGCCTTGGCGTCGTCGACGGTCAGCCGCGCGACGTCGAACGGCAGGTATTGAATCTCGGCGCCGAACAGCATGGGCGCGCCGTGCGCGTGGTGGCTGTAATGGCCGCCGTGTTCCGGGGCGATGGCGCAGATCGTGTCGCCGGGTTTCAGGAACGCGGCGTAGACCGCCAGATTGGCCATGGTGCCGCTGGCCGGCCGCGCGTCGGCCCAGGCCGCGCCGAAGATGTCGCACAACTGGCGTTCGACGGCGATCTCGAGCGCGGAGACCTCGGCCGAGCCCGGCTGGTCCTTGGCGCCGGGCCGTCCGCCCGCCGGCATCGCGCCGAGCCAGGCGTCGGCGGCGCGCTGCGATGCCGGGCTGGGTAGGTTGGCCCCGGCGTACAGCACCAGGCCGTCCTCGAAGTGCCGTTGCCGGTAACGGCGCACCAAATCGAGCGCGAACGCGGCGTCGTCGGCCGGCGTACGCGCCAGTTCGGCGGAAGCGAGCAGGTGCCGGGGATCGGCGTCGGCGCCGGGGGCCGGACGTTTGACGACGGCGCGGGCGCGCTTGGCCCCCGGCCGTCCGGGACGGCGTCGGCCGGATACGCGGTCAGTGGGCAAGTATCTGACTCAGGAACAGTTTGGTGCGATCGTTCTGCGGATGGTTGAAGAACGCGTCCGGCTCGTTCTCCTCGATGATCTCGCCGCCATCCATGAAGATCACCCGGTCGGCGACGGTCTTGGCGAAGCCCATTTCGTGGGTCACGACCATCATGGTCATGCCTTCGTTGGCCAGTTCGACCATCACGTCGAGCACTTCCTTGATCATTTCCGGATCGAGCGCCGAGGTCGGCTCGTCGAACAGCATGATTTTGGGGCTCATGCACAGCGAGCGGGCGATGGCGACGCGCTGCTGCTGGCCGCCGGAAAGCTGCCCCGGATACTTCTTCGCCTGTTCCGGAATTTTCACCCGCGTCAGGTACTTCATGGCGATGTCCTCGGCCTGGGCGCGCGGCATGTGGCGGACCCAGATCGGCGCCAGCGTGAGATTGTCGAGCACGGTCAGATGCGGGAACAGGTTGAAATGCTGGAACACCATGCCGACTTCGCTGCGGATGGTTTCGATGTGCTTCAGGTCGCCGGTCAGTTCGGTGCCGTCGACGACGATGTGGCCCTGCTGGTGTTCCTCCAGCCGGTTGATGCAGCGGATCATGGTCGACTTGCCGGACCCGGACGGGCCGCAGATCACGATGCGCTCGCCGCGACGGACCGACAGGTTGATGTCCTTGAGGACGTGGAACTGTCCGTACCACTTGTGCACGCCGATCATCTCGATGACGGGGCCGTTGGCGGGTTTGGCGGCGGTTGCGGTATCGGCCATGGGTCGTCTCCTAAAATCAGCGTCCGGTGTGCAGTTGCCGTTCGAGGCGCTGGCTGTATTGCGACATGCCGAAGCAGAAGATCCAGAACAGGATCCCGGCGAACACGTAGCCCTCGACGTAGTAGCCGAGCCATTTCGGATCGGCGGCGGCGGCTTGAACGATGCCCAGCAGGTCGAACATGCCGATGATAAGAACCAATGTGGTGTCCTTGAACAGCGAAATAAAGGTGTTCACGATGCCCGGAATAACGTGCTTCAGGGCCTGCGGCAGGATCACCAGGATCATCGTGCGCCAATAGCCGAGGCCCATCGCCGCCGCCGCTTCGTACTGGCCCTTCGGAATCGCCTGCAGGCCGCCGCGCACGACCTCGGCCATGTAGGCGCCCCAGAACAGCGAGACGCCGATCAGCGCGCGCAGCAGCTTGTTGAAGTTGACGCCCTCGTGGAAGAACAGCGGCAGCATCACGGAGGCCATGAACAGGATGGTGATCAGCGGCACGCCGCGGATGAATTCGATGTAGGCGGTGGCGAACGACCGCACGATCGGCATGTCGGAGCGCCGCCCCAGCGCCATGATCACGCCTATGGGGAGCGAGGCGACGATGCCGACGCCGGCGATGACCAGGGTCAGCAGCAGGCCGCCCCACAGCGTGGTTTCGACGAGTTTCAGGCCGAATGACCCGCCGATCAGCAGGAAGTACGCGATCACCGGATAGACGACGAGAAGGAAGCCGCCGATCCAGGGCTTCTTCGGCACGCCGGGCACGAACAGCAGCGCGCCGACGCCGACCAGGATGGCGAACGCGAGGTTCGGCCGCCACAGCTCGGATTGCGGATAGAACCCGTAGATGAACTGGTGAATGCGGATCTTCACGAACACCCAGCAGGCGCCGCCGGCCTGGCAGGAATCGCGCGTGTCGCCGGCCCAGCTTGCCTTGAAGATCATCCAATTCAGCGTCGGCGGCAGGATCAGATACAGCAGGTAAAGGCAGAACAGCGTCAGCAGGGTGTCGGTCGCCGAACCGAACAGATTGGTCCGGATCCAATGCACGGCGCCTTCGGTCGGGACCGGCGGCGGCAGGGTCGGATGGGTTCCGGGCGCGTATTTGCGTGCGTCGGCCACGGTCATCTCTCCACCAGGGCGACGGACTTGTTGTAGACGTTCATGGCCAGCGAAATCATGAGGCTGATCGCCAGGTAGACCGCCATGGTCACCGCGATCACCTCGACCGCCTGGCCGGTCTGGTTCAGCACCGTGCCCGCGAACACCGCCGTCAGGTCGGGGTAGGCGATGGCGGCGGCGAGCGAGGAATTCTTGGTCAGGCTCAGGTATTGGTTGGTCATCGGCGGGACGATGACGCGCATCGCCTGCGGGATGACGACGAAGCGGAGCGTCTGGCCCCGCGTCAGGCCGGCGGCCATGGCGGCTTCGGTCTGGCCCCGGTCGACGGCAAGGATGCCGGCGCGCACGGCCTCGCCGATGAACGCCGCGGTGTAGATCGTCAGCGCCAGCCATAGCGAAACCAGTTCGGGGATCAGCACCATGCCGCCGGCGAAATTGAAACCCTGGAGCTTCGGCACGCTCCAAGTGAGCGGAAAGCCGGTGACGACGGCGGCCAACAGCGGCAGGCCGAACAGGATGCCGAGCGAGACATAGATGGTGTGGAACGGCTGGCCGGTCAGTTCCTGGCGGCGCTTGGCCCAGCGCGCCAGGAAGAACACGGCGACAATCGCAATCAGCAACGCGATCGGGATCGCCTCGAAGCCGGGTTTCAGGACCGGCGACGGCGAAAACAGGCCGCGATTGTTGATGAAAAACGTGTCCATGAACGACACGCTCTGGCGCGGGCTCGGCATGCCGCCGAGCACGGCGAAGTACCAGAAGAAAATTTGCAGCAGCAGCGGCAGGTTGCGCGCGATCTCGACGTAGGCCGCCGACAGCTTGGCGACCAGCCAGTTCTTCGACAGGCGTGCGACGCCGATCAGGAAACCCAGGATGGTCGCGGCGACGATGCCGAGCGACGCCACCAACAGCGTGTTCAGAAGCCCGACGAGGAAGGCGCGACCGTAGGTCGACGTGTCGGAATACTCGATCAGGTTCATGGCGATGCCGAAACCGGCGGTCTCGCCGAAGAACTTGAAGCCCGAGGAAATGCCGCGCTTTTCCAGGTTGGCCAACGTGTTGTTGACCATGTAGACGGCGACTGCGACGACCGCGATCAGGACCAGGGCCTGGAACAACAGCGCGCGGATGCGCGGGTCGTTCCAGAACGCCGATTTGGGCGGCTGGGGACGCCGGGCGGGCGCGTCCGTCATCGGTGGTCCTCCGTCAACAAATCGTCGCCGCCGAGGCGACCGCATGCCCGGATCGAGAACCGGGCATGCGGAACCTCAGTCGGCGGTCGGTTCGCTTAACGGACGGGAGGCGCGTACTGGACGCCGCCCTTGGTCCACAGGGCGTTCAGGCCGCGGTCGAGACCGAGCGGCGTGTTGGGCCCGATGTTGCGGTCGTAGATTTCGCCGTAATTGCCGACCTGCTTGACGATCTGGTAGGCCCAGTCGGCCTTCACGCCCATGGTGCGGCCGAGATCCGACCCGACCCCGAGCAGACGCTTGATCTCGGGGTTTTCCGATTTCAGCATCGAGTCGACGTTCTTCGACGTGATGCCCAGTTCCTCGGCGTTCAGCATCGCGTACAGCGTCCAGCGGGCGAGGTCGGCCCATTCCTGGTCGCCGTGGCGCACGGCCGGCCCGAGCGGTTCCTTGGACAGGATATCGGGCAGGATCACGTGATCCTTCGGCTTGTCCAGCTTGACGCGCTGGGCGGCGAGGCCCGAGGCGTCGGTGGTGTAGGCGTCGCAGCGGCCGGCGGCGTAGGCGGCGACCACGGCGTCCATCTTCTCGAAGGTGACGGCCTTGTAGGTCATCTTGTTGGCGCGGAAGTAATCGGCCAGGTTCAATTCCGTCGTCGTGCCCTGGTTGATGCAGACGGTGGCGCCGTTCAGGCCCTTGGCGTTCTTCACGCCCGAGCTTTTGCGCACCATGATGCCCTGGCCGTCGTAGTAGACGACGCCGACGAAATCGACGCCGAGGCCGGTGTCGCGGCTTTGGGTCCAGGTGGTGTTGCGCGACAGGATGTCGATTTCGCCCGATTGCAGCGCGGTGAAGCGTTCCTTCGCCGTCATCGGTTGGAACTTCACCTTGGTCTTGTCGCCGAAAAGGGCGGCGGCCACGGCACGGCAGTAATCGGCGTCGATGCCCGACCAGTTGCCCTTGTCGTCGGGCGTCGAGAAGCCCGGCACCACGCCGTTGGCGCCGCACTTGATGAACCCGTTCTTCTTGATGCCGTCGAGAATGGCGCCGGCATTCGCAGACGTGCTCCAGGCGAGGCCGGCGACGGCGACGCCCGCGACGAGTAGTTTCAACGCTTTCATATTTTTTCTCCCCCGCTGAGGTTGGCGACCGGCCGGGCCCCTGCGGCCGGACGGTCGGTATCGTTCGGGACGGTTCGTTGACCGTCGGCCCGCCGATTCCGCCGGGAATCCCAGGCATCGCGAGGCGGGTCCGGCCATATTAGCCCGTTCCCCGGCAAACGCAATCGCAGCAC
The DNA here is from genome assembly GCA_964504425.1 of uncultured Hyphomicrobiales bacterium. GTDB lineage: Bacteria > Pseudomonadota > Alphaproteobacteria > Rhodospirillales > 2-12-FULL-67-15 > CAZDFF01. The sequence goes on along the minus strand of CAZDFF010000037.1, from coordinate 10,492 downwards.
GGCTTTCCGGCGCGTTTCGCCGGGGTCCGCAGCAAACTCGTCTCCGTCGCAAATTCCCCGTTCATCGGGAATTTAAGGGGCCACCCGTTCCGATCAAGCTACGTTGTTGCTAATCTTGTCCGGGTTCTCTCGTCTTCACCTCGACAAGAGTGCCAGCGTTGTCGTGCCGCATCAGCAGAATACGCGATTCCTGCCATTGCGCGATGTCCTCGGCCGGGAGATTGTATAATCGCGCAAGGTCGTCGGTGCTCACCTTTTCGCGGGCATAACGTCGGTCGTTCCCACGGAAGCGGGCCTGATTGTAAAGCGCCCAGGCGATCAGAATTGCGCCGTTGGCCAGGATCACGATGCCGTAATTCTGCATCGTATCGAAAAAACGAGAGATTGTGGGCAGGCCCGGCGGCGCAGCCCCGGCGAATGTCCAATCGAACAAGTCTTTTGCGACATAATACAACTCGATCAATGCTTCTCTGATGAAATACAGATAAAGAAGCCACATCAGCGCCGACATGCCCCAGTCGAAGCGGCGGGCCCAGGTCGGCCGCTTGCTCGAATTATCGATGATTAGCGACGTGCCGATGATGTGATCCCCCGGTCCGGGCTATTCCAAACTGCGCGCTTTCCACGCATCCGGAATGCTGCTTTGGGAAATCCAACCAAGGAGGTCGCCAATGTCAGTATCCAGAAAAAGAATGGGTACCAGATGACCCAGAAAATCAGCTTATAAAGATCTTTTTCGTAACGCGACTCGATGATCAGCGCGACTGCGAATTGGACGAGGCAGATCGTAGCGAGCGAAAGCCCCCAAAACGCCGGCGGCTGAAGAGTCGAAACATTCAATCCTTCGGGCAACGCCACGACCTTACCGATCGCCCACAAGACAATCGTCAGGGCGAGCGCACCTGCCCAAACGAGGCTCAGGCAGTACTCGATAATGACGCCCCACATGCGGCGGCGATTCCACGCGAATACATAGGGAATTTGCTTGAGAAACACTTCGGCGCCGCCCTGCGCCCAGCGCAACCTTTGCTTCCAAAGACCCGCGAAGGTTTCCGGCATCAAAATCCAACACAAAGCATCCGGCTCGTACTGGATGGTCCAATGATCTGCCTGAAGCATCCAACTAATATCGATATCCTCGGTTATCATATCGAGGCTCCAATACCCGCTGTAATGCAATGCGGAACGGCGATAGGCAGCGATCACGCCGGAAACCGTATTGACGGTGCCGTAGATGCGTTGCGCGCGCTTGATAAGGCCGATGATCGACGAAAATTCACCGACTTGGACCTTGCCGAGCAAGGTGGAACGCGTCCGTATACGGGGGTTTCCCGTCACCGCGCCAACCCTAGAATTTTCGACGAACCGTCCAACCATGTAGGCCGTTGCGTTCATATCGAGCACCGCATCACCGTCGATACACACAAGAATTTCGCCGCGCGCCACCAAAGCACCCATCCGCAGCGCCATCGCCTTGCCTTGGTTTTTTGCGAAATGAACGATGCGCAACATCGGATACGCCAATGTAAGGCGATCGAGCACCTTGCCGGTCGTGTCGCTGGAACCGTCGTTAATCGCGATCACCTCGAAATTCGGATAATTCTGACGCGACGCCGCCGCGAGCGTCTCCGCCACATTGGCGGTCTCGTCGAAGCATGGAACCAAAATCGAAACAAACGGCGCGTTGTCGAGTTTCGGCGGACCGAACGCACGGACCCCATGCCTTTCCCAGTGAAAGTAGTAATAGATTCCCCCTGTCATCCACAGGAGCGACATGAAGAGCGGATACATGAATACGAACTGCAAAAGAACGCCGCCCATCGCCGCCGAGCCGACCATTGCAACGATCAGGGCCGATCCAAAAAAAGCTTGGATCATTTTAAAAACGGATATGACTGGAGGGAAAATTCGCGGTGCAGCAGGCGCTCGTCCGGATGACCGGCAATGAAATCGTCCGGGTAGTAACCGAAATTCAGGGCGCCCAGCCGCCGTAACAGCCGCATTTGCCGCACAAGGGTTTCGGTGGGAATCTTGATGTCGACGCCATCCGCCGACTTTCGCCAGTCCACCGCCTGCAGTTCGAAAATCGTGCGCTTCAGGCCTTGATCGCGAGCGGCAATGGCCGCAACGAGGCGCCGCATCCATGCATCGGCGTCTCGCGGCGGCACGGATTCCATGGATGGCATCGCCATAACGGCGGTGTAGTCGTACGCCGAGTGGAATCGGTCCAGATTCTGCGCGAACCACTCTTCGCTGCGCGGATCGAGTACCGGCAGAGCGTAAATGTTGCGCGCGGTGAGCAGCGGCGCGCGATAGCGTCGTACCGCGGCTGCCAGCTGGTCGGTGAACTCTATCAACGCGTCGGTCTTAAAGCGCGTCCAGCGCCGCATCGCTTCCGGATCGGCACGAATAGCCGCAATCGTGGCCGGCAATCCGACGCCAGCGTAAGCAGCGAGCGCCGGCGGGCTTGCGTCCTCGAAGTCGGAGAGAACCGCATCGTCATGGAACAACAATCCTTCGAACGGCGCATGGCGGGCAAGATCCTCGTAAAGCATCAGAATCTTGCAGCGCGCCTCGGAGTCGAAAGGGGAAATTCGACGATAGGTTTCGGGGGCCGGTTCCGCATTGCCGGTTCGCTGGTTCCACGCGAGTACCGTGGCCGTGGATGCACCAAAATCGAACGCCAATACCGGCATCCACGCGAACACTCGGACCTGGGCCCTGGTGCGCAATTGCCAGGATACGCGGTTGAAAAGATCGGCCCGCATCGGCAGCACCCGGTTCGGGAAATAAACCTCGCGCACCAGCCCGGTCCCGTCGGGGTCGGCGAATGCCTGCAGAAAGACGGTGCTGATTTGCATGCTAAAGATGCGCTGCACCAGGCGGTCGAGGTTTCGCTCCTGCTGCGCCGGATCGGCATCGTAAACGTAATCGAGGTCGATATGCACGACGCGCACCGGAGACGGATCGGCGAGCGCGCGTAGTTCCGCGACGAACTCCCCGAGACCGGGGTCGGGATAGATCAGATGTCGGGATACGGCACTCAGCTTGCCTATCTTTGCCGCCCCGTCTTCCAGCGTGAAGGTGATCGGCATTCCGTTTGCGCCGGCGATCGAAATTGCCATTTCGTTGTGTTCTCCATAAGGCCAGACCATGACCCGCGGGCGCTTGACGGTCTCATGTTCGATTTTCATGGCCATTTTCGCTGTATCGGCTTCGAGAAACTGGCGATAGCTCGATTCACTTTCGTAATGTCCGATGCTCGGATCGAATCGCCGCGTCGTCACATTGGGCTCGGAATTTCCTTGCGGATTGGCCGGGATACCACGGTGGGCGGCAAAAGAATGCGAAGCGATCTCGACCAAACCGGAACCGGTCATCTCGCGGACCTGGTCCCAGGTCAGGAAGACGTCGCGTTTCACCATAAGATCGCCGAACTGCACGGAAGCGTCCTTCGCCGACACGGCCATGGCCACATCGCTGACATTACCGACGGCGGCGTCCGGGTTGCCTTCCATCCAAGCGCCGACCAGCGCCAGCACGGCTGGAAACTGGAACGCCTTCAGGATTGGAAAAACCCGCGTGTAGAAGCTTTCGTATCCATCGTCGAAGGTCAGCAGGACGGCTTGGTCTGGCAGCGCCTTGCTGCCGGCGCGCGCGGCGAGCAGATCGTCGATCGAGACCGGGACATAGCCGTTGCGCTGAAGCCAGCTCAGTTGCTCCACCAAGTTCGCCGTTGTGATGCCGATGAACGATTGGTCGGGATTGCTGTCTTCTACGTTGTGATAGGACAGCGCGATGAAGCTGTGCGACGGTGAATCCGCCGCTTGTGCTTTTGGCAACGGAGCCGCAAGGACCAGGACTACCGCCAATATTTTGGTGAATGCACGCACCATCGCTAGAACCGGTGCCGAAAACTGAGAAGCAATGCGATCGTGTTTTCGTATTTGCCATCGTAAGGTTGACGACTCACGTTGACGCCCAGCGCGGCCTCGAGGACATCGTTGTTTCGGACCCGATGCTCGTAACGAATGCTGCCCGCGCCGCCGGCGCCGAATCCGTGCTCCCAATAAACGCCCGGCGTGACGATCAGATGGTGGTCATAGATGAATTCGTAGCGGCGATAGATCGATTGATCGATCGACACGCCGAACGTCGCGAGAGCATCCTGCCGTGGGTTATAATACGGCCGGTTGGTATCGGCGCTGTTCCGCGATCCGGCTAGTCCAAAAATGCCGTCGATGGCGATTCGCGGGCGAGTCGTCAATCGTTCGACATATCGCCCGGAGAAGCCGGTCCGCATGTTCCCGTCCGAAAAATCCATCGCCGAGACATTGAGCAGAACCTTGCGCGATTCGCTTTCGCGATACGCGACATCGAACGAGGCGGCATTGGCCGTGACGCCATGGCGTAGCGCCCGCAGCGGCGTATCCCGTGCGAAAATCTCGGCGCCGCCGCCGATCTCCCAGTAATCGTCCATCGACCAGGTTGCGATCGCGCGAACTCCGCCGCGCCCCTGGTCTATGTCGCTTCTCAGCGTGTCGCCGACCTTCGGGCCGTAGGCGCTGATCGTTCCTTCGAGGCTCGCGATCAAGTCGCGGCCGCGATACTCGGCGCCAACCGCCGACCGCCGCAACGTGATTGCACCCTCGCCTTCGGTCAGTTGTTCATGGGCGACATACTCGGCACCGAAGATGCGCCAGTTGTATTGGATCGGCGCGGAATAAAGTTGGGCGTCGATGGCGATACCCGTTCCGCCTTGGATGTTTGTCGCCGAACGCAAAGCCTGTTCCACGTTTAGGCTGAACTCGGCCATATTGTGCACCTGCCACAGCCGATCCAGACGCCGTACTTCCAAATTTTCCGGAAATCGACGCTTCAACCCGGCCAATTGCGTTTCGATAGCGCGATAATCGCGAAGCTGAAGGTTGTTGCGTGCCTGGCCGACTTCGGTTGTGACTCCCCTGGGCCTGAGGGCGCGGCTAATTTCATATTCCTCGGCCGCGAGGCGCGGCCAGCCGCGCGCCGAATAAATATTGGCGAGCGCGGAAATGTAGTGCGTATTGTTCGGCGCGGCCTGGACCATCGCCGTCATGCGCCGGTGCGCTTCGGCCAGTTCGTCGGCGTAGACGCGCGCATTGGCCGCGACGAGATCGGCCGTCGCGCGTTCCGGATTCTCAAGCGGCGTACTCAATCCCTTGAGGTAACGCCAGATCGCCTGATCGGCGGCCGCGGCATCGATTATGCGATAGGCCGCCCCGAAATCGTCGAGAGCGACGTAGGCGTAGAACAGCGCCGCCCGGGTATTGGAGTAGAAGACAGCGTCCCGAGATTCGGGATGACGCGATTCTATGGCAAGGCTCTGAAGATAAAGCGCACGTGCCGTTTCCGGTTGCCGGAAGTACAGATATGCGTCGCCAACGGCGACCAAGACATAAGAGGGAACAGCGATATTCCGGCGTCGAAGATCGTCGTATTCCGACAGGACGTCCGCCATTCGCACGCGGTCGCGTAACGCGATCATGCGGTCCAGACGCGCACGCAGAACGTCGCTCTGCGCGACATCGCCTTCCCGCGACCAACGCGCGATATTGTCATCGAGCGCCACGATCGCGCGATCCGTGGCCGCAAACCGCAATTCTTCGCTTGGAGATTCGAGAACTCCCCAGCGCACGAGGGCCGCCGCCGCGTCGCCGTCGATCCGGCGAATTTCGGCAGCCGTCACCACGCCCGGATGTTCGTCGGCCTGCCGCAGCGCGACTTGGGGCGCGCCCATTGCGCTGATCGCCAGGATGCGATCATGCACGGCCTCGCGATTCAAAGGGTCGAGTTTCAGGGCACGATCGATGTAGCGCAACGCCTCCACCGGTTTTTTCCAAGCCAAGGCGGCATACGCGGCGGCCAACAAAACACTCGTGCGCTCACCGCGGGCCCGTAAATCGTTATTCGCGATCGCGATGGCCGGCGCGATTTCGCCCGTATCCGCCAGGCTTCGGACCTCCCCGGCAGCGAACAATGGATCGTCGGGCGACTGGCGAAGGCCGCGGCGATAGAGGGCAAGCGCTTCGGCCGGTTGCTTGAGATGGCGATGGGCGAGCGCGACCGTCATGATTACGTAATCCGGCGGCGGCACCGGCGGCAGCGCGGCAAAAAGCCGTATTGCCTCGGAGGTGTGTCCGGCCCAGGCGGTGACCACGACGAGATCGTGGGCGACCCCGATGTCTTCCGGATGCTCGCGCCGCAAGCGCTCAAGAACCGTCAACGCTGCCGCCGTTTCCCCACGGCGAGCCAGAAGCACAGCATCCTTCCGTTCCGCAATCCAGGGCTGCACGTGAAGCGCTTCGGCTGCAACCGCGCCCGCCACGCCCATCGTCAAGGCATGGCCTAGAAGGCAAGCAATGATGAGTAGGCCGCGACTCGGCAGCGTTGTGTATTTATCCGGCCGGAAGGGCCGGAAGGAACACCAACTTGGCCGTAAGCAAGCCATCGCTACCCCTCGCGAATCCGGCGATCACCGGACATTGGCGACCCGACCATGGCGTCAGTTCGGCTGCATATATGACCGCTTAAACAATTCTCGGATGTTCAAAATTGGACACTATGGACGCGGTCGAGACGGGCAACACTGACGGCGAGGGCTCTCCTGAGTTCGCGTTCCATTCGTTCGACCAGATCTTTGCGACGGAGGTCGTCGACAGGGCTTAGACATAAGTTTTCGACAACAATCCACACACACCCTCTTTCCAGGATCCGGAACAGCACGATGGCTCGGTCCCTAAATCCGGGTGTTTTATCGGAAACCGGCGACGGAGACGGTTCGCTGAGAGAACGAGTAGTGGTGGACAACGGCCGGGCGGCTGGACCACGATGCCCGCGCCGGAGCCCATCGCAGCGGCACTTGAAAAACGAACGCGGAAACATGCGCCCGACCAATCTTCTGATCATCATGTCCGACGAACACAGCCGCAAATATCTCGGCTGTTACGGTTCGTCCATCGTCAAAACCCCGAACATGGACGCGCTGGCCCGGCGCGGTACGCTGTTCACGGATGCCTATACCGCCTCGCCGGTCTGCATTCCGGCGCGGGCGTCGTTCGCGGTCGGCAAGTACATCCACCAGATCGGCTATTGGGACAACGCCGACCCCTACGACGGCGACATGCCGTCCTGGCATCATCGCCTGCGCGCGCGCGGCCACCGGGTCGATTCCATCGGCAAGCTGCACTTTCGCTCGACCGAGGACGACAACGGCTTTTCCCACGAACACATCCCGATGCACGTGATCGACGCCAAGGGCGACCTGATGGGCCTGGTGCGCGACGATCTGCCGGTGCGCGGCGCGTCGTGGAAGATCGCCAAGATGGCCGGGCCGGGCGAGTCGCCCTACACCCATTACGACCGCGAGATCGCGGCCCGCGCCCAGGTCTGGCTGCGCGAGGAAGCGCCCAAGCACAAAGATAAACCATGGGTGCTGTTCGTGTCGTTCGTGTCGCCGCACTTCCCGCTGACCGCGCCGCCCGAGCATTTCTATCGCTACTACGACGATCCGAAGCTGCCGGCGGTGCCCAAGCTCTACGGCAAGAACGAACGCCCGAACCATCCCTACGTCCGCGACTATCGCAACTCGTTCAATTACGACGACCACTTCAAGTCGCCCGACCAGGTGCGCCGGGCGATCGCCGGGTACTTCGGGCTCTGCACCTTCGTCGACGAGCAGATCGGCCTGGTGCTGAAGGCGCTGGAGGCGGGCGGCCTGGCCGGCGACACGCGGGTCATGTACACGTCCGACCACGGCGACAACGTCGGCGCCCGCGGCTTGTGGGGCAAGTCGATGATGTACGAGGAAACGGCGGGCGTGCCGTTGATCGTCGCCGGGCCGGACATCCCCGAGGGCGCGGTGCGCCGGGCCCCGGTCAGCCACGTCGACACCTATCCGTTCTTCGTCGAAGCGGTCGGCGCGTCCGACGAGATCGACGCCGACCATCCGGGAGTGTCGCTGTTCAAGCTGGCGGCGGGCGAGGAACCGGATCGCACGGTGCTGTGCGAGTACCACGGCATGGGCTCGACCACCGGCGCCTTCATGATCCGAAACGGCAAATTCAAGTTAAACTATTACGTTGGCTATCCACCGGAACTCTTTGATCTTGAAGACGATCCAGAGGAACTGACCAACCTGGCCGCCGATCCGAAGATGCGCGCCGTGCTGGACGATTGCGAGCGCCGCCTACGGTCCGTCTGCGACCCGGAAGCGGTCGATCGCAAGGCCAAGGCGCGGCAGGCCGATCTGCTCGCGCTGAACGGCGGGCGCGATGCCGTCATCAAGCGCGGCGACCTCGGCTTCTCGCCGCCGCCCGGGGTCAATCCGGAATTCTGCTGAGGGAAGTCCGCGCGGCTCGAAAGTTCGCGCGTCCGCGCGGCTAGCGGTCGTTAAAATTCGCGCGTCCGCGCGGCTAGCGGTCGTTCCAGATGACGTCGCGCAGATCCTGCTCGCGGCTCGATTCCATCATTTCCGGACCCAGCAGGTCGCGGATCGAAATCACCCCGATGGCCCGGCTGCCGTCGATCACGGGCAGATGGCGAACGCGGTATTCGTGCATGGTCCGGGCGGCATCGAGCATGCGCGCGCCGTGCGCGATCGTGAACGGGTTCTTGGTCATCACCGTGCCGACGGTGGCCTTGGCCGGATCGATGCCGACGGCGACGACGCGGCGCAGCAGGTCGCGTTCGGTGAAGATGCCCTCGAGCGCGCCGTCCGCGTCGACGATCAGGACCGAGGCGACGTTGGCCTCGTCCATCAGGCGCGCCGCATCCAGCACGGTCATGCTCGACGCGGTCGTCACCGGCTTCCTGCCGGCGATGACGTCCTGAATCAGCCGTTTCGACATGGGGTGCCTCCCTCCCAGGGGCTGGCGAAAATTATACGCCGAAAACCACCCGCCTAACAGGTGGACGCACGGCGAGGGCGGTTTAATCCCTGGAAAAGGCGCCGATCAGGCCCGGAACGGGCTTGTTTTTCTCGTGCCGGACGGCGATCCGGTCGAGCGACCGCACGCGCAAGCCCACGGCATCGGCGGCCCGCCGAACGTAAACCGGACCATGGGCGAAACGGCGGGTCGGCTGGAGGAGGAAACCGTCGGTCTGCGCGCCCGCCTCGAAGGTGGCGACGACATGGCCGCCCGGGGATAGGACGGCGGCCGCAGCTTGGAAGATGGCCGTCAGGTCGCCGACATAGGGCAGTGAATCGCCGAAGGCGACGATATCCCAAGGCCCGTTCCCGGCGCCGAGCGCCGCCGTCATCTCGCCCGCGACCAGATCATCGTACACGCCGCGCCGTTCCGCTTCGGCCAGCATCTGCGGCGACAGGTCGACGCCGACGAGACGGCGCGCGAACGGCCTGAGCGCCGCGCCGACCAGGCCGGTGCCGCAGCCGAGATCGAGGATCGCAAGGCGTCCTTCGGGCGGCCCGGCAAAACGGGCCAGGGCGTCGGCGATGGCCTCGGGCCCGCGATAGGCGAGCGGCCCGAGCAGATCGGCATCGAATTTGGCCGCGTACTGATCGAACAGGCAGCGGACGAAATCGGGTGACAGGGTTTCCGAACCCGCATCGGCCAGGCGGGCTACATGCACGCGCGCGCAGAGGCCGTCGTCGGGATCGAGTTCCAGGGCCCGGGCGAAGGCCGCCTCGGCGCGGTCGCGGTCGGCGGCGGCGGACCAGGCGCGGCCCAGGTGCAGGTGCGCGTCGGCGCGGTCCGGGTTCAAGCGCAGCGCCCGTTGCAGCGCGTCGATGGCGTCCGGCAGCAAGCCCTGACCGAGCAGCACGGCACCGAGCGCGATCCAGGACTCCGCGTCGCCGGGATCGAGGAACAGGGCCTCGCGAAAATGCAAGGCGGCCTCGGCGTCGCGGCCGACGTTTTTGGCAAGCCGGGCGATGCCGAGACGGCATTCCCGATCGGACGGCCAGCGCTCCAGCGCCCGGCGCCAGGTCGCGAACGCGTCGTCGACCGCGCCGGCGGCGGCCTGCGCCTCGGCCCAGGCGCGGAAGCGGCGCGCGGCGAGGGGATCGAGCGTGGCGGCGTTGGCGTAGGCGTTCGCGGCGTCGCTCGCCCGGCCGACGTCCAGCAGCGCGTCGCCGTAGGCGGCCCAGGCGTCGGCGTCGGTCGGATCGGCGGCGACGGCGGATTCCAATTGCACGATGGCGGCCAGCGGCAGGCCGGTCGCACCCAGTGCCTGCGCGGCATCGAGCGCCGGAGCGCCGACCGCATCGAGCATGGGCACGCCGGGAACCGGGCCGGTCGAACCGGCACGCCGCCTGCTATCCATGGGAAAAACCGCCGCCTCGGGCCAAGGGAAGAGACGAAAGCCGCCGGTCTTTAAGGCTTGCCCGAACCGGCGGCAACAGGAATCGCTTCTCGGGCGGGACGGCGGGGATTAACGTCCGGCGCGATGAACTACCGTCACGCCTATCACGCCGGAAACTTCTCGGACGTGTTCA
>CAZDFF010000036.1:0-19229 GCA_964504425.1 uncultured Hyphomicrobiales bacterium | reverse complement strand
TGAACGAGATCGGTTTGCCGTCGCCCTTCATCGACATCATGATGTTGAGCCCGGACTTGCGCACCTCCCACACCTGGCGCTGGAAGGCCGGGTCGGTCACTTCGACCACGGCGCCGGGCAGGCCCAGATCGCCCATCAGCTCGACCAGGCGGCGGAGTTCTCTATGCTGCTCGTCCCTGTCGTCGCCGGCGAACTCGACCAGCAGCAGGGCGTCGGGCTCGCCCCGCACGGCGGCGTCGATGGTGTCGCGGAACATCGGGATCGCGCGCGACAGCTCGATCATGGTGCGATCCACCAACTCGACGGCGGCCGGTCCCAGCTTGACGATGTGCTGGGCCGAATCCATCGCCTTGTAGAACGTGGGGAAGTGGCAGATGCCCAGAACCTTGTGCGGCGGGATGCGGGCCAGTTCGATCTGGATGCGCGACGAGAACGCCAGCGTGCCCTCCGAGCCGACCAGCAGGTGCGCCAGGTTAGGGCCCGGGCGGTTGTTGCCGCGCACGGTGCCGCTGCCGGTGTCGCGCGGGCTGAGCGCGTCGATGTTGTAGCCGCCGACCCGGCGCACCAGGGGCGGGAAGCGGGCGGCGATCTCGTCGGCCTCGCGCCGGCCGAGTGCCAGCAGGTCGGCGATCAGTTTGTTCGGCGGTTCGGCGTCCCACGGCATTTCGCCGAAGCGCATCCGGGTGCCGTCGATCAGGAAGGCGTCGACCGCGCGGACGTTGTCGCGCATGTTGCCGTAATGCAGCGAGCGCGCGCCGCAACTGTTGTTGCCGGTCATGCCGCCGATGGTGGCGCGGCTGCCGGTCGACACGTCGACCGGGAACCAGAGACCGTGCGGCTTGAGGAAGGCGTTCAGCCGGTCGAGCACCAAGCCCGGCTCGACCCAGGCGGTGCGGTTCTCGACGTCGAGGTCGAGCACGTTCCTGAGGTGCTTGGACACGTCGACGACGACGGCGGCGCCGACGGTCTGGCCGCATTGCGAGGTGCCGCCGCCGCGCGGCAGCACCGGCACGCCTTCCTCGGCGGCGATCGCCATGACGGCGGCGACGTCCTCGGCGGTGCGCGGCACGACCGCGCCGATCGGCTCGATCTGATAGGCCGACGCGTCGGTGCTGTAGCGGCCGCGGCTGAAGGCGTCGAACAGCACCTCGCCTTCGATCGACTCTTTGAGTCGGCGGGCGAGGCGACCGTCGCCGGGGGCGGGCGGGGCGGTCGGCAAGGGCATCGGCATTCGGGCGACCTCGGGGGCACGGTCGGAAGCAAGAAGGAGGCTAGCATTTTGAATGCAAAATACAAGAGTGCCCGTCGGATGGATTCCCTCAGAATCTTTCGCGAATCCAGAAGCGTACAATTATCATATTGATATTAATATATTTAATTTGAAAACAAGAAACCGATTCGAACGTCGGCGTACAACCGTTGCACTCATCAAAAATTGAATGCATAATCGCCCGCCTTCCACTTCGACCCGATGCGGAAGGCGCCTGTTTCGATCGGAGAGTCGCCTGACCATGGCCCACCGTAGCGGACGTCATTTCCTGCAAATCCCCGGTCCCAGCCCCGTGCCCGAGCGCGTGTTGCGCGCCATCGACCGCGCCACGATCGACCATCGCGGACCGGAGTTCGGCCGGCGCGGGCTCAAGCTTTTGAGTGACATCAAGCGGGTGTTTCAGACCACCGATCCGGTCATCATCTTCCCGGCGTCCGGAACCGGCGCGTGGGAAGCGGCGCTGGTCAACACCCTCTCGCCGGGCGACCGGGTGCTGATGTTCGAAACCGGCCAGTTCGCGACGCTGTGGTGCGGTCTCGCCAAGCGGCTTGGGCTCGATATCGATCTGGTCGAAGGCGACTGGCGCCATCCCGCGTCGATCCCGGCGCTGGCAGACAAGCTGGCTGCCGACAAGGCGCACAAGATCAAAGCCGTCTGCATCGTTCACAACGAAACCTCGACCGGCGTCGTTTCCGATATTCCCGCTGCGCGCCGCGAAATCGACAAGGCCGGCCATCCGGCACTGCTGCTGGTCGATACCATTTCGTCCCTCGCATCGGTCGATTATCGGCACGGCGAATGGGGCGTCGACGTTACCGTCGCCGGGTCGCAGAAGGGCTTGATGCTGCCGCCGGGGCTCAGTTTCAATGCCGTCAGCAAAAAGGCGTTGACGGCGTCCAAGACCGCGACCCTGGCCCGTGCCTATTGGGACTGGGACGCGATGCTGGAAAAAAACAAGACCGGCTACTTCCCGTATACGCCCGCGACCAACCTGCTTTACGGGCTCGAGGAATCCCTCGCCATGCTGTTCGACGAAGGCATCGAGAACGTCTTTGCCCGGCACAAGCGGCACGCCGAGGCGACGCGGATTGCGGTCCGCGCCTGGGGCCTCGAAATTCTCTGCGTCGATCCCGCCGCCTACTCGCCGGTGCTGACCGGGGTGATGGTGCCGCCGGGCCACGACGCGGATGTCTTGCGCAAGGTTATCCTCGATCGTTTCGACATGTCGCTCGGCACCGGGCTGGGCAAGGTCAAGGGCAAGGTGTTCCGCATCGGCCACTTGGGCGATCTCAACGATTTGACTTTGGTCGGCACGCTCGCCGGTGTCGAAATGGGCCTCGAGGCCGCCGGCGTTCCCCATAAGAAGGGCGGTGTCGCCGCGGCCATGGATTTTCTCGCGGTGCCGGAAGGTGCCGCCCGGCAGGAGACAATACCGGCGCGCGCCCGCGCCTGATTGCCGACCGCTCGGCCATCGGCGGTGAGGATGGCAAGACGATAACAAACACGTTCGCAAAACTTGGGAGGACATCGATGAAGACCCTGAAGCATTTCTTGATCCCGGCCGTCGCCGCCGCCCTGGTTGGGGTCGCTTCGACCGCCAACGCGCAGACTGAAATAAAGTTCGGCCATGTCGGTAATCCCGGCTCGCTGTTCGAGGCCTCGGCGCAGGAATTCGCCAAGCGCGCCAACGCCAAGCTCGGCAGCAAGGCCAAGGTCGTCGTGTACGGATCCAGCCAACTCGGCAACGACCGCGAAATGATGCAGAAGTTGTTGTTGGGCACCCAGGACATTTCGCTGCCGTCCACGGTCATGTCGTCGATCGTCGACGAGTTCGGCATGTTCGAGATGCCGTACCTGGTGCAGGACCGCGCCCACATGGCCAAGATCGAAAAGGAAGTCGTGTGGCCGAAGTTGGCGCCGCTGGCCGAGAAGAAGGGCTACAAGGTTCTCGCCGTGTGGGAAAACGGTTTCCGCCACATCACCAACAACAAGAAGCCGATCGTGAAGCCCGAAGACCTGAAGGGCATCAAGCTGCGCACGCCGAAGGGCAAGTGGCGCGTCAAGATGTTCCAGGCCTACGGCGCCAATCCGACGGCGATGGCGTTCTCGGAAGTCTTCACCGCGCTTCAGACGGGCACCATGGACGGCCAGGAAAACCCGTTCGTGCAGATTTACAGCGCCAAATTCCAGGAAGTGCAGAAGTACATCTCGCTGTCCGGTCACGTCTACACTCCGGCGTTCGCGACCATGGGCCTGAAACGGTGGCAGTCCCTGCCGGCCGACGTGAAGAAGGTCCTCGAGGACGAGGCCAAGGCGACCCAGGCGTTCGTCTATAAGACCGCCGCCGACTTGGACAAAAGCCTGCTGACCAAGATCACGGCCGCCGGCACCAAGGCCAACGAGGTCGACAAGGCCGCTTTCGTCAAAGCCAGCGACGCGATCTACAAGGAATTCGGCACCGCCGTTAAAGGCGGCGCCGATCTGATCGCGGCCGCCAATAAACTGCGTTAACGAACGCCACGAAACGTCCTCGTCGTTCCCAATGGGGACGGCGAGGGCGCTGTCGTGTTTCGAACGGTGAATTCGTAAAGGGCGGGGAAACGGAATGAATGCGGCACGAAACGGCTTCGAACGCCTGCTCGAAGGCATCGTCATCGTTCTCATGTTGGCGATGTTCTTCGTCATCGTTGCCGGCGTTACCTTCCGCAAACTCGGCGCGTCGCTGGAATGGTACGACGAGGTGGCGGAAATCCTGCTCGCGTGGCTCACCTATTACGGCGCGGCGTATGCGGCGCTGAAGCGCTCGCACATCGGCGTCCCGAGCTTGGTCTGCATGGCGCCGCTTCCATGGCGCAAGATTTTCTTCTTTGTCGCCGAAGGAGCGGTCTTTGTCTTCTTCCTGATCCTGGCCTGGATCGGGGCGCGCATCCTGCCGGTTCTCGAATTCGATTTTCTGACGACGATCCCCGAAATTTCGACCATGTACACCCAGTCGGTGATTCCAATCGGTGCGGTCCTGTTCATGATCGCTGAGGCCCTCAGCCTACCGGAAGCGTGGCGCAAGACCGTCACGCTCGAGTCCGATCCCGGCGCGCACTGAGGAGCCGCGTCATGACCCTCGCCCTCATGTTCGTCGGGCTCATCGCCCTCATCCTCATCAATGTCCCGATCGCCGTCGCGCTCGCCATCGCCACCCTCGTGGCGATGGTCGCGACCCAGGGCGCCGATATTTTGCCGAACCTTCCCATCGTCATGTTCGGCGGCGCGACCAAGTTTCCGCTGCTCGCGATCCCGATGTTCATCCTGGCCGGCGCCATCATGAATTCGTCCGGCATTTCCCGCCGCTTGATCGCGTTCGCATCCGCCCTGTTCGGGTTCGTGCGCGGCGGGTTGGCGATGGTGAACATCGGTGCGTCGATGTTCTTCGCCGAAATTTCGGGTTCCGCCGTCGCCGACGTCGCCGCCATGGGCTCGGTCATGATCCCGGCGATGAAGAAGAAGGGCTATCCGGTTCCCTTCGCCGCCGCCGTCACGTCGTCGTCCGCGACGCTGGCGGTGATCATTCCGCCGTCGATCCCGATGATTCTTTATGCCGTGATGGCGGATACCTCGGTCGTGCAGCTTTTCGTCGCCGGGTTCATTCCCGGGGTCATCGGCGGCTTCGGCATGATGGGCGTCTCCTACTGGCTGGCGCGCCGCTACAATTGGCCGGTCGAGGAAATCTTTCAACTCCGCCGCGTGTGGGTGACGTTCAAGGAAGCGTTCTGGGCGCTGACGCTGCCGATCATCATCCTGGGCGGCATTTTCGGCGGCTGGGTGACGGCGACCGAAGGCGCCGGGCTCGCGGTCGCGGCCTCGCTGTTCATCAGCCTGGTCATCTACCGAGACATGGACTGGAAGTTCCTGAAGGCGGCAATCATCGAAGGCGGCAGCCAGACCGCCGTCGTCATGTTCCTGGTCGCGGCCTCGGCCCTGATCGGCGTCTATCTGACCGAGGCGAAGGTGCCGCAGGAATTGGCCCGCGGCATCACCGCGTTCACCGACAACAAGTATGCGGTGCTGGCCATCCTGAACTTATTCTTCTTCGTCGTCGGCCTGTTCCTGCATTCGGCGGCGGCGATCATCCTGGTGGTGCCGATCGTTATGCCGCTGGTCAATCACATGGGCATCGATCCGGTTCACTTCGGCATGGTGGTGACCTTGAACCTGGGAATCGGTCAGCAGACGCCGCCGGTGGCGAGCGTCTTGATGACCGCATGCTCCGTCGCCAAAGCCGATATCTGGGAGGTGACGAAGGCGAATATTCCGTTCATCGGCGTGTTGCTGTTCGTGCTGATTCTCGTGACATACGTCCCGATCGTCGCCATGCTGCCGGTCGAGATTTTCTATCGCTGAGGAAACCGCCGCATGTCCGATACCGTATTGATTTCCCGCGACCGTGTCGTCGCGACCGTCACGTTGAACAAGCCGGAAAAGCTGAACGCGCTCGACGAAGGAACCTGGCGCAAGCTGGGCGAAACCATGGGCGCGTTGTCGGCCGACGACAATTTACGTTGCGTCGTGCTGCGCGGTGCCGGCGACAAGGCCTTCGCGGCCGGCGCCGACATTTCGGAATTTTCAACGGTGCGTCGAAACGCCAAGGTTTCCAAGCTCTACGGCGAAATGGTGGCGGCGACCATGCAGGCGGTGATGGATTGCCGCCATCCCACGGTCGCCATGATCAAAGGCGCCTGCGTCGGCGGCGGGCTCGAGATCGCGGCCTGCTGCGATCTGCGGATTTGCGGCCAATCGAGCCGCTTCGGCGTGCCGATCAACAAGCTGGGTCTGGTCATGGCCTACGGCGAGCTGTCGAAATTGGTCGCCCTGGTCGGCCGCGCCGTCGCGTTGGAAATTCTGCTCGAAGGTCGGGTGTTCGGCGCCGAGGAAGCGTTGGCGAAGGGTTTGGTCAATCGCGTCGTCGCCGACGACAAGGTGGAAGATGAAACGGCGGCGACGGTGAAACGCCTTGTCGCCGGGGCGCCGCTGGTCGCGCGCTGGCATAAGAAGTTCATCGCGCGTCTGATGAATCCGGCGCCGCTGACCGAAGCCGAGCGCGACGAAGGCTTCGACTGTTACGACACCGAGGATTTCAAGACCGGCATTGCCGCCTTCATGGCGAAGAAGACGCCGGACTTCGAGGGCCGCTGAGATGGCGGGCCCGCAAGGCCCGCTCGCCGGCGTCAAGGTCGTCGAGCTCGCCCACATCATGGCCGGGCCCGTGTGCGGGCTGATGCTGGCCGACATGGGCGCCGACGTCATCAAGGTCGAGAAGATTCCCGGCGGCGACGATTCCCGGCGCTTCTTGCCGCCCGACGTCGACGGCGAATCGGCGGCCTTCATGATGATGAACCGCAACAAGCGCGGCATCGCGGTGAATCTCAAATCCGACGGCGGCAAGGATGTGCTGAAGCGCCTTCTGAAGGACGCCGACGCGCTGATCGAAAACTATCGCCAGGGCACCATGGAACGCCTGGGGCTCGGCTACGAAATCCTCAAGAAGGAAAACCCGGGCCTGATCTACTGCGCACTGTCCGGATTCGGGCGCTCAGGGCCCTACGCCGATCGCGGCGGCTTCGACCTGATCGCCCAGGGCATGAGCGGCCTGATGAGCATCACCGGCGAAGGCCCCGGCCGCCCGCCGGTCAAGGTCGGCGCGCCGGTGACCGACATCACCGCCGGCATCCTGGGCGCCATGGGCATTCTCGCCGCCTATACCAATCGCCTGAAGACCGGCCAAGGACAAGTGGTGGACACGTCTCTGTTCGAAGCCGGGATCGTGCACACCTATTGGCAGTCGGCGATCGCCTTCGCGACCGGCGTGGCGCCGGGACCGATGGGCTCGGCGCATCCGTTGAACGGACCCTATCAGGCATTCGAAACCGCCGACGGCTGGATCACCATCGGCGCCGCCAACCAGGCGAACTGGCTGCGGCTGTTGGACGCCATGCAGGCGCCGGAATTGGCCGACGATCCGCGCTTCGCCGACAATTCGAAACGCATGGCGCATCTGAAGGAACTCGAAGCCGCCCTCGGCGCGCATTTCAAAAAGCGGTCGTCCAAGGAATGGCTCGAACGGCTGGACGATGCGGGCGTGCCGGCCGGCCCGGTGCTGGACGTCAAGCAGATGCACGCGGACCAACAGGCGATCGCGCGGGGCATGGTGACCGAGGTGCCGCACGCGCGGCTCGGCCCCGTGAGGACGATCGGGCTGCCGGTTAAGTTCTCGGATACGCCGGGCAAGGTCGAACGCGGTGCCCCGGTGTTCGGGCAGCACACCCGCGAAGTGCTCGAACAGTTGGGCTACGGTACGGCGGAAATCGAGGCCCTGGCCAAGGACGGTGCGGTCGCGCTTTAGGCCGGACCGGCCGAAATCCAGGCGACCATGCCGCCGTCGACCCACGACCGCAGGAATCCCGCCGCGGTGGCCGCGGCCGCTCCGGCGTCGCCGTCGCCGGCGATCCTGTCGCAGATGTCGCCGAAGGTCGCGCCGGCTCGCGCCGCGTCGAGCGCGCGCGCTTCCGGCGGCGGGAGCGAACGGTAAAGAACGTCGGTGCCGCTGCGCCAGATAACCCAGGCGACCGGCGCCTCGGATCGCTCCGGGGCCACGAGATCCTCGTCGTCCTCGACCGCCTGGCGATAGGCCGCGACCGACCAAGAATGATCCAAACGCCGCAGGCTCGGGTGGAACGTCAAACGGATATTCGCCCAGGCGTCGGGGGCCACGGCGGCGAAGGCTTCGATGCCGACCGGATCGGCATCGGCGGCGTCGCCGGCTTCGCCCAGCGCCCACTCCCATGCCGCAAGTTCGGCCGCGGCCGGAATATCGGCGAAAGCGGGGTCGCGCCGGATGTGCAGGGCAAGATCGCGCCCGAACCAGCGGACCGACGGATGGCGGGACCGGGTCTTGGCAATGTAGGCGCGGCCCACATCCTCGAACCTTTCGGTGCCGAGTAGGCGCCCGAGCGCCCGGTAGTCCTCGCCCAGCGCTTCCAGCAGCCGCAACCCATAGGCATCGCGATAGACCGACAGCAGGGTTTCCGCATCGGTCGTTTGGGAGGATTGCGCTAGGCCCGTCGGCGCCGGGGCCGTTCCGAGAACGAAATCCCGGAACCGAGTCTGCAATTGGGTGAGCGTCGTCATGCGGCGGCCTCGGCGTCTTGGCGGGCGGCGACGGTCCGCGCCGTATCCAACTCGTCGACCAGGTCGGCGAACGGCGGAATATCGGCGTCGCGTTCGATCATCGTCGCGACGTCGCCGAACCGCCGTCGGGCGTCCGCGTATAGATCCCAGACCGGATCGATCACCGCGCGGTCGTGGGTATCGACGATGTGGGTGCCGACGTCGCAGTGGCCGGCCAGATGAATCTGCCGCACGCGGTCCGTTGGGATCGCCGCCAGATAGGCGCGGGCGTCGAAACCGTGGTTGCGGGCGTTGACGTAGATGTTGTTGACGTCGAGCAGGATCAGGCAGTCGGCGCGCGTCGCCATTTCGGCCATGAATTGGGCCTCGGGCACGGTCTCGCCCTGGAAGCGGACATAGGTCGACGGATTTTCCAGAAGTATCCGCCGGCCGAGGAAATCCTGAATCCTGTCGATCCGATCGACGACGTGATCCAGCGCTTCCTCGATCAGGGGCAGGGGAAGCAGATCGTGCGTGTTGATGCCGCCGACGCCGGTCCAGCACAGATGATCGGAAATCCACTCGGGCTCGACGCGATCGGCGAGCGCCTTCAGGTCCGCGAGATAGGCTTCATTCAGCGGGTCCGTGCTGCCGATCGACAGCGAGACCCCGTGCAGCACGACGGGAAAGCGTTCGCGCACGCAATCCAGGTAATGCAGCGGCTTGCCGCCGGGCACCATGTAGTTTTCGGTCAAGGCCTCGAACCAGTCGACGCGCCCCGCCGACTCGCCGTCAGCGAGGATATCGAGATAATGCTGCGGCCGGAGGCCGAGCCCGAAGCCGAGCGATGCGGGTGGCGCCGTCATCCGATGTCCGTTCCGAAACGGCAACGCGGCGTCGGCCGCCGGGGAGGAGCACCCGGCGACCGACGCGCGTCAGGGCGTTTTCCGATCCCGGGGATCAGGACTTCTCGACCTTGCCGCCCGCCTTGGTGCAGTCGGCTTCGCTCTTCGTCACGGTGAAGCCCTGTCCCTTGCAGGCGTTCTGGCCTTTGCAGGCGCTCGACGCGGTCTTGCAGGCGCTTGTGCCCTTGCAGGCGTTGGCGCCCACGCACTTCACGTCGGCTGCATAGGCGGGACCGGCGGTTACGATCGGGCCGGCGAGGAAAAGTGCCGCGGCGGCGGCGGCGATCAGGGTTCCGGTGGTCTTGGTGGCCATGGATGTTTGCCTCTCTGTTAAGATTGCCGAATTGGCGCCGTGTCGAAGCACGGCGACCGAGACGCTAACCCCGGTTCGAATCGCGGACTACTCACGTGCCCGTGAAACGCCTGGAATCCGGATCACTTGCGCGTGACGGGTCCGTGAGGATGGACGTCACGGCGCGAACGAAAGTACGATCTTGGCGCGGGCCCCGTCGCGCCGGTATTCGACCTCGGCGCGCTCGCCGGGGCGGCGCAGGTAGATCGCGGCGGTGACGTCGGTCGAGCGATAAACCGGCCGCTTGTCGACGGCGACGATCAGATCGCCGATCTTGAGCCCGGCCGTCGCCGCCGCGCTGCCGTCCTGGATGCGGGTTATGCGGGCCCCCGAAAGCGCCGCCCGTTCGGCCTCACCCAGGTCCTCGACCGCGAGGCCGGAACGCACCCGCTTGACCCGCCCGTGCGTCTTCAAATCCTCGACCACGCGCATGACCAGGGGCATCGAGGCGGCGAAGTTGACGCCGATGTTGGCGTCGCTTTTCTTGGTGAAAATCGCCGAGACCAGCCCGACCATCCGTCCCTGGGCGTCGACCAGCGCGCCGCCCGACCCGCCCGGATTGACCACCGCGTCGGTCTGCACGAAATCCTCGACCGGATTGAACCCGGCGGCGGTGCGCCGGACCGCGGAAACCACGCCGCAGGTGACCGACAGCCCCAACCCGAACTGGTTGCCGACGGCGCACACCCGTTCGGCCAGCTTCGGTTCGGCGTTGACCGGCGGCACCGGCAGATCCATCGGCACCTTGATAAGGGCGATGTCGGTCGGCGGATCGCGGCCGACGATTTCGGCCTTCAGCAGCCGTCCGTCGGCAAGGCGGATCCGCACCGCCGTCGCGCGGCCGAGCACGTGGACGTTGGTCGCGGCGAACCCGCCCGGTAGCACCGCCACCGCCGTGCCTTCGGGTTCCTCGGCCGGGCGGCCGTCGGCCGGCCATTCCGGCAGCACGGCGACGACCGAGTCCATCACTTTGGGGTCGAACGCGGCGGCGTCGCCGGCGAAACCCGGCCACAGCAGGGCGGCGGCGACAATCGGCCGGAAAGCCCGTGCGGCGTAGCGAATTCGGCCGATCATGCTCCCCTCCCGGTCCACACATATATTGTCGGCCGCTGGCGGGCCGGGCGGCAAGGGCTCTATGATGGCGCCATGAAGATGCTGCGCACCATCCGGCTCGACGTGTCCGACACCAAGGTCTTCGCCGGGGCGGCGGAACCGGGCGAATGGGCGGTCACCGGCACCTTCGCCTTCGTCGACGCCGACCCGACGGGCTGGACCGCCAAGGACCGGCTGGCGTTCCGTAACGGCTGGCTCGGCACCGGAAGCTTCGGCCGCGCCACCTTCGTTCAGGTCGTGGACGTCAAGGACGACGCCTTCGAGGAAACCGTGCGCCGCCTGGCGGCGCATATTTACGAGAATTTCGGCGCGCCGGACATGGGCGCGGCGGTCGCGGCGGCGCGCGAGGAAGTCGAATACGCGGCGTCGCTGGCCGATCATCCGGCCGGCACCCTGCTGGCGATCGAGCGCGAATTCGCCGATGCGGGCGTGACCGAACGCACCCGCATTATCGAGCCACCCGACGGGGAAAAGCCTCATGCCCGCATCTGGGCCCTGGTCGACGACAAGGAATAAGATCGGCGGAAGGCCGCTTTCCGCCGACTTGGCCGTTTCCAATGCCGCGCCATCGATTTTCCGCGTTGGAACCGGGGCGGCCGATGCGCTAATCATTGACAGGTCGACCGGGTCTCGGGTCCCGGCCGACGCCGTTCCGGAAAAAACCCAGAGGAAATCATGACGACCTACAATGCCATCGAAGTGACCCCGCTGACCGGCGCGCTGGGCGCGGAAATCGGGGGTGTCGATCTGTCGCAGCAGTTGAGCAACAGCGTGCTCGAGGAAATTCACCAGGCGTTTCTCGACAACCAGATGATCTATTTTCGCGACCAGACCCTGACGCCGCACCAGCAGCTGGCCGTCGCGCGCTGCTTCGGCGAGCCGGCGCAGTATCCGTTCCTCAAGGGCCTGCCCGACGCGCCGCAGGTGAGCGAGCTTCTGAAGACGGAAAAGGACACGGTCAATTTCGGCGGCGTCTGGCATTCCGACACCGCCTACAAGCCGGAACCGGACATGGGCTCGCTGTTGTACGCCAAGGAAGTGCCGGAAGCCGGCGGCGACACCATGTTCGCCAACATGTACCTGGCCTACGAAACGCTCTCGCCCGGCATGCGGCGGATGATCGACGGCCTGGTCGGCGTCAACAGTTCGGAACGGCTTTATGCGGGCGGCCGCGCTTCCTACGTGAAGGGCCTCCAGGGCATGAAGGACGCGTTCCAGGAAGAATCCGAAACCTACGAATCCGAGCACCCGGTCGTGCGCACCCATCCGCTGACCGGGCGCAAGGCGCTGTATCTCAGCAAGGCGCACACCATCCGCTTCAAGGACATGACGGAAGAAGAAAGCAAGCCCTTGATCGACCTGCTGGCGGATCACGCGGTGCGGCCGGAATTCACCTGCCGGCTGCGCTGGAAGGCGGGCACGCTGGCGATCTGGGACAACCGCTGCACCCAGCACTTCGCGGTCAACGACTATTCGCACAAGCGGCGCTACATGCACCGCGTGACCATCGCCGGGGATCGCCCGGTCTAAAAGGGCGGTTTCGGCGCGTCCGGCGCCGGGCGTCGCGCGCATAGCACAGAACGGGAGGAACCGATGGCGATGACCCAGAAATCGGAAACGGCGTTGCGCCGCGCGCAAATGCTGATCGGCGGCAAATGGGTGGACGCGGCCTCGGGCCGGACGCTCGTGGTCGAAAACCCGGCCGACCGCACGCCCGTCGCCGAGGTGCCGCGCGGCGAGGCGGAAGACGTGGACCGCGCCGTGAAGGCGGCGACGGCGGCGTTCGCGTCGTGGAAGAACGTGCCGCCGCGCGATCGCGGCAAGATCCTGCTCCGGATCGCCGACGCGCTCGACGCCCGGCACGAGGAAATGTCGCGCACCATCGCCCGCGAAACCGGCAACGCGCTGCGGCTCCAGGCGCGGCCGGAAGCGACCCTGGCCGCCGACATGTTCCGCTATTTCGGCGGGCTGGCGAGCGAGCTGAAGGGCGAAACCGTGCCCTTGGGCGAAAACGTGCTCAGCTACACCCGGCGCGAACCCATCGGCGTGGTCGGCGCCATCATTCCGTGGAACGCGCCGGTACTGCTGGCGGCGTGCAAGATCGCGCCCGCCTTGTGCGCGGGCAACACCATCGTGCTCAAGACCGCCGAGGACGCGCCCTTGGGCGTGCTGCTGATCGCCGAGGTCGCGCACGAATTCCTGCCGCCCGGCGTGCTCAACGTGCTCACCGGGTTCGGCCCCGAATGCGGCGAACCGCTCGCCAACCATCCGGGCGTGCGCAAGCTGTCGTTCACCGGCTCGACGGCGGTCGGCAAGCTGATCATGAAGGCGGCGTCCGATCGCATCGTGCCGGTCTCGCTCGAACTCGGCGGCAAAAGCCCCTCCATCGTCTACCCCGACGCGAACGAGGACTGGGCGGTCGACGGCATCGCCGCCTCGATGCGCTTCACCCGGCAAAGCCAATCCTGCACGGCGGGCTCGCGCCTGTTCCTGCACGAAGACATCTTCGACAGCTTCCTCGAAAAACTGGTCGCCAAGGTCTCGAAGCTCAAACTCGGCGATCCGATGGACGAAGCCACCGACATCGGCACCGTGATCAACGAAAAGCAGTTCAAGCGGGTGTGCGGCTACGTCGCCGAAGGGCTGGAACGCAAGGACGCGAAGCTTCTGATGGGCGGCCTGCCGCCGACCGAGGGGCCGCTTTCCAAGGGCTGGTTCACGCTGCCGACGCTGTTCGCCGACGTCGCCAACGACTGGCGCCTGTCGCGCGAGGAAATCTTCGGCCCCGTCTTGGTGGCGATCCGCTGGAAGGACGAAGCCGACGCGATCCGCATGGCGAACGACAGCCACTACGGGTTGGCCGCCTACGTCTGGACCCACGACATCTCGCGCGCGCTCCGCACCGCGCACGCGGTCGAGGCCGGCTGGGTGCAGGTGAACCAGGGCGCCGGGCAATCGCCCGGGCACTCCTACGGCGGCACCAAGCAAAGCGGCATCGGCCGCGAATTCTCGCTCGAAGGCATGCTCGACAGCTTCACCCACAGGAAAAGCGTGACCGTCAATTTGAACGCGCCTTCCCGTAGCTGACGGGGGAGGCTTAAAGAGCCGCGCGTAGCGAGAGGACCGAAAGAAGTCCCGCGGTTAACGCGGGACGCGCGGTCGTCGGATTCCCGGCTTCGGCCGGAACGCCGGGTCGAAATTCCCTCTGGAAAAATCGCGATCGGGTTGCTCCAGACACCAGCGTCGCGCATGGTGTCCGACCCACGGACCGTCCAAGGCATTTTCGTCGAGAGTTTTTCTCGTGAGCGGATGGATACGGATCAAATGCCGGTTGTCGGCGATTTTGCCCAACAGGCGCAACGCGACACGAACCATGCGCTGCTGTTTTTTGTCGTCCGCGATGTAACGAAAAACAAGGTTGCTGGGAGAAATATATCGGCTTAGAGGAGGGGCCGATATATTCCGGAAGTCGGTCCGATTCCAAATGCCATACCGCCGCCTCAAAATACCAAACGGAAAGCAAATTTTCCTTAGGCGTCGTGCATCCGGCGACGTGTTCTCGGGGCAACTTAACCCCGGTGTCCACGACGGGTCGAATACGATTGCGACCTGCGGACATGAATCCGGCAACAACCCGGTTCCGGCCGACCGCTCCTTGTAACCCTCGACGAAATCCAGATCGAGAAAGCGGATGTCGGGCATGGTCTCGCGTAAAAGGGTCGCATAGGCGATTTCGTCCTCGGGCGACAGAACGACTTGACGCACGATCATCTCTATGGCCGGCGGTCGCGGGAACCCGCCCGTCGGCCACGGTCGGCCTTCCTCGGCCGGCGGTGCTTTCGCATCGGCGGGCCACGGAAGGAAGGCGCGCGGATTCCAATCGCCTTCCGAGCCGGCGAGAAAGCGCCCCGGTTTTTCCAGACACCAGCGCCGGGCATGATGGCCGATCCACGGCCCATGCCGCGCGTCCGGCACGACGACCTTCCCGGTATAGGGGTTGACCACCATCAGATTACGGTTGCTGGCGATTTTCGAGAACAACCGCAACGCCTTGCGCACGGTTCGCGCATCGGCCTCGTTGCCGGCGAGATAGCGAAAATAGAGCCGATTGTCGAAGATGCATTCGGCGGATTCGGCCTCGGATGCCGGTACGTGACCGAACGACTGGACGCCCGAGGACCGTTCGTATTCTCCATTGGGATAAGGGGTGGGACCGGTCAGTTCCCATAGGCAGTCATCCTCTTGTTCTGTCGACTCCGTTGTCCACTCCTCTATCGGCGACCACGACGGATCGAACACGATGGTGACGTCTTCGGACGAGGGAAGGCATTCCGCAAGCGTCCGAACCGTTTTCGACGGCGGCCGTTCTCCTTTCGGCAGGGAATAGGACTGGTTGATAAACCGGATGTTCGGGAATGTTTCGATTAAAAGATCGAAATAGGCGGCGTCGTCTTCCGGCAGAAAGACGATCTGCTGCTTTCCCGGCGTGCTGACGTTTGGGTAAACCGGAACCGTCATTTCAACGATACCTCCACTTGGCGAACCGTCGGTCGATCAAGGCGTGGACAGCAAATCTTGCCAGCGACCGAAAAATTCACGGAGCTTCTGTCGGCTGGATTCGCGGAACGCCGGCTCGTCGTCGCCGGGTCTGAACTTCGGAAGCGTTTCGACGAGGTCCGATTCCATATTCCTGATCAATTTGTCCTTATTGTCTCTCTCGCGTTTCGTCGGATCACCCGATTTGTTCATGTCGACGGTGTTGAGCGCACCATGCCGCCTGGGATCTTTCTTTGGCAGCGTCCGATGCTTGTAATATATATCGGGGTAGCTGCTGCCTTGCTTACCGTTGGTTTCGGAATTCTGAAAATATTTTTCCTCGATCTTCTTTTTGCCCAACCCTTTGATGCTCGCACCGCCCGCATGTTTTATACGTTTACTCAAGTCCGGAAACTCCGCTTTTAGTATTTTCCGCCCTTCTTGAACGATCATGTCGTTGCCGTATTGGGTGAATTCGTCCCCGCGTCGGTTCTCGCGGTAGGGGCGCAGTAACTCTTCCAGAAATAGGTCGGTCGGCGACGGACCGGGCAAAACCGGTTTTTGGTCGTTGTCGTTGGCCGGCGTCGGCGGTGTTTGATCCGTCGGCCGGTCGTGTCCGACGATCGACGGCTTCTGCGGTACGCGGTCTTTCGCGCTTTCGGCAGGACCCGGCGGCAAGGGCAACGGTGGAAGGGGGATTGGAATCGCCGGCCGTCCCGGCAGGACGTACCGCGGGAAGAGGGGAATCGGGGCCATCGGTTGCCCCGGTGGGGTATGCTGAGGCGGCATGACCACTTTGCGCCCCAGGCCATCCAGCAGCATCGCCGCGTGCTGCTGTTTTTTCGCTGAATCGCCGGTCGAGTTCTGGGCTTCGATCGGCGTTGAGCCGGGGTGGTTTTCCAACAACGACGGCGCTTCGGGCGAACTGCCGTTGTCGTTCGCGGCGGCGGCGCGCGTCAGCGCGGCGAGCGTGGGGCCGTCCGGATTGACCAGACCGTCGGCCTTCAAGCCGCCGTCTTTCTGAAACCGCTTCAGCGCATCCTCGACGCGCGCGCCGTAATAGCCGGTCGGTCCTTCGGTCGCGTCGAGATCGAGGTACCCGGCATTACCGAGCAGCGTTTCGATCTTGGCGACGTCGATGCGACCGTTGTCGCCGCGTCGCCCCACCGGCGCATCGAGCACATCGAGGTCGCGCGAAGGTTTTCGCCGTCGGCGCCATGCGCCCATCCCGACACGACCGAACGGATCGGGAATATATTCATTTAACGGGTCATGCTCCGGCGGTTCAATGGGCAGCGTCGACATTATCGGCCTCCCGACAGGGTGTTTCGCTGGATTTAATGATGCCACGCAATAGGATTTATGTCAAGAACAAACAAGGAACATTTATATTGTTGAATCTATTGATGGATGTTTAATTTGCATGTTCGCGAAAAAAGTGTTCTTCGTCAGCGCGAATGACAACCCCTTTTCCAATGGCACCCATGCGCTCCCTCCCCCTCGCCAAGGTCTACCGATTGCTCGAACCCGGGCCGGTCGTGCTGCTGACCACGGCGTCGAAGGGCCGGGCCAACGTCATGACGATGTCGTGGCAGACGATGGTGGAATTCGAGCCGCCGCTGATCGCCTGCGTGGTGAGCAACCGCGACCACAGCTTCGCGGCGCTGCGCAAAACCAAGGAATGCGTCATCGCCGTGCCGGCGGCGAAACTGGCGGCGACGGTGGTGAAAGTCGGCAACGTGTCGGGCCGCGACGTGGACAAGTTCCAGTCCTTCGGCCTGACGCCGCTGGCGGCGAAGAAGGTCGGGCCGCCGCTGGTGGCGGAATGCTTCGCCAACCTGGAATGCAAGGTCGTCGATACCCGCCTGGTCAACAAATACTGCCTGTTCGTGCTGGAAGTCGTGCAGGCCTGGACCGACCCCAGGCAGAAAAACCCCAAGACCATCCATCACCGGGGCCTCGGCCGGTTCACGGTCGACGGCCGGACCCTCGTCCTGAAATCGCGGATGAAGTAGATTGCGGCGTCAATTTTGCTATATACGGCAGAGCCGTATATAGCAAATCACGTAGGTCGTGAGTGAAACGCCATGTCAAAGGCCGGAAGCAGAATCATTAAAAGCGCGCGGCGGGCGCTGGCGTTCGCCGAAGGCAAGGAGCGCGCCGGGTTTCGCGTCCATGTGCCGGACGAAATCGACGTGAAGGCGGTGCGCCGCAAGGTCGGCCTGAGCCAAGCGGATTTCGCCCGCCGGTTCGGGTTCAGCCAGCGCACGGTGCAGGATTGGGAACAGGGCCACCGGATGCCGTCCGGCCCGTCGCGGGTGCTGTTGCACCTGATCGCTCGCGAACCGGAAATCGTGATGCGCGTGTTGCGGTAAAGGTTCCCGCTCGGTCTTCGAATCCCGTGCCCGGCGGTCAAGGAAAGTGGCGCGCCCGGCAGGATTCGAACCTGCGACCCCAGGTTTAGGAAACCTGTGCTCTATCCGACTGAGCTACGGGCGCCCCGGAAAAAACGGGCCTTGGGAATATAGCACGGAATCGGGCGCGGCGGGCCACGTCCGGCGGTCGGCTATTTCGCGCTCTTGCCGAACATGCCGCCGATGACGTTGGTCGGGACCGAGATGTTGAGCATCAGGGACTCAGTGCCCGGGTTCTTGTCGCCGAGGCTGGCGTTCGACATGTGGCTGAAGGAAACGCCGAGCCGCGTGCGGTTGTCGAAGCGGTAGGCGACTTCGAGCTGCGAGCGGAATTCGAGCGCGTGGCCGAGATCGTAGCCGTCGCCCCTGCGGTAATAGCCGGGCGCGAAGCTGGGCGTCACCACCCAGCGGCGGCCCAGGTAGACGTCGACCAGGATGCCGGCGTAGGCGTAGGTGGCGCCCTCGGTGGTGCCCATGGCGCCGACGAACGGCTTGAAGATCCATAATTTCTTGTCGTGGCGGTATTCGAGGCGGAGTTCCCCGGCCTCTTCCTTCTGGCGGTTCATGTCGAACCAGCCGCCGGCGATGGTGATGAACGCGGGATCGTCGGCCTTGGCGGGGGCGACGGGCACGGCGAACGCGGCACCCAAGACGGCCAGCGCGAGGCCCGCCCGCAGGAAAGAACGCATCGTCGGCACGTGAAATATCCCCCGCAAGATTTCCGGCATCATACGGGATCGCCTCGGGAAGACAAGGCCCCGGGGGGCGAAGGGTATTAACCACAGAGAACACAGAGTGCACGGAGAAGGATTTTCGCGCGCCTTCGGCGCGCAATCGCCTAACTCTGTGGCCTCTGTGTTCTCTGTGGTTCAAACCCTCGATTTCTTCTTCGGCGGGGCGGTCAGACGGCGAGGCGGGCTTTCATGGCCTCGGTCGCCCGCACCAGGGCGGCGCGGATGCCCGGTTCCATGGCCGAATGGCCGGCATCGGGGACGATGACGTATTCGGCCTCGGGCCAGGCGCGGGCCAGGTCGTCGGCGGTGACGATCGGGCAGACGATGTCATAGCGCCCCTGCACGATGGTGCACGGCAGGGCGCGGAGTTTCTCGACCAGCGGCAGGGCGCCGGTCTCGGGCAGGAACATTCCATTGACGAAATAGTGCGCCTCGATCCGCGCCAGGGCGAGCGAGCCCGCGCCCATGCTGTCGTTCGGCGGGATCAGGTGCGAGCAGGCGCTTTCGTACAGGCTCCAGGCGCGGCCGGCGGGCATGTGCACCGCCGGGTCCGGGTCCATCAGGCGGCGATGGTAGGCGGTCATCAGATCGCCGCGTTCGGAGTCCGGGACGAACCCGGCGAAGGCGCGCCAGGCCTCGGGGTAGACCGTGCGCATGCCGTAGAGGAACCAGTCCTGTTCCGAGGCGCGGCCGAGGAAGATGCCGCGCAGCACGAAGCCGAGGCAGTGCTCGGGATGCGCCTCGGCA
>CAZDFF010000035.1:0-19269 GCA_964504425.1 uncultured Hyphomicrobiales bacterium | reverse complement strand
CGCTGCGGCGGGGCGCTGATCCCGGCTAAGGCCGGCCGCCTTGCCCGAATGTCCCGAATGCCAGAAAAAATCGGCAAGACCGCGGCTTCGGGGCTGGTGTAATATTCTGCCGCCCGGGCCCCGTGCCCGCCGGCAGCACGACCGATCGGATGCCGCGTATGGCCCCTCAGCCCAAATATCGACGGGTTCTCCTCAAGCTCAGCGGGGAAGGACTGATGGGGGACCGGGATTACGGTCTCTGCACCGCTACGCTCGATCGCATCGCCACGGACGTGAAATCGGTTCACGACATGGGCGTCGAGGTCTGTCTGGTCGTCGGCGGCGGTAACATCTTTCGGGGCATGTCCGCGGCGGCCCAAGGCATCGAACGCGCCAGCGCCGACTACATGGGGATGCTGGCGACCGTGATGAACGCGATCGCGATGCAAAGCGTCCTCGAAAAAATGGGGGTGCCGACGCGGGTGCTTTCGGCCATCCCGATGGCGACCGTGTGCGAACCCTACATCCGCCGTCGCGCCGTGCGACACCTGGAAAAGGGTCGTATCGTGATTTTCGCCGCCGGTACCGGCAATCCGTTTTTCACGACAGACACGGCAGCGGCGTTGCGCGCGGTCGAAATGAATTGCAACGCGCTGCTGAAGGGCACTCAAGTCGACGGCGTCTACGATGCCGACCCGAAGAAAGTGAAGAACGCCAAACGCTACGAAAGCCTGACGTTCCAAGAGGTGCTGAGCGGCAATTTGAAGGTCATGGACGCCGCGGCCATTGCGCTCGCGCGGGACAACAATGTTCCCATCCTGGTATTTTCGATTCACAACCCCGGAGCCTTCGCCAATGTTCTGGCCGGATCCGGTACGTTCACGACCATCGCCTAGGATGGCCTTCGAGGCCGGGAGGTTGACGTGAGTGCGGAGTTCAAGACGTTAAAAGCAGACGCTCGTCGGCGCATGGAAGGCACCATCGAGGTCTTGCACAAGGAATTCGGCGGCCTGCGCACCGGGCGTGCCGCGAGCAGCCTTTTGGAGCCGGTGCAGGTCGAAGCCTACGGCACCAAAATGCCGATGAATCAGGTCGGCACCGTAGGCGTGCCGGAGCCGCGGCTGCTGACCGTCCAGGTCTGGGACAAGAGCCTGGTCAAGTCGGTCGAAAAGGCGATCCGCGACTCGGGACTCGGCCTGAATCCCATGACGGACGGCCAACTGGTCCGCGTGCCGATCCCGGCGCTGACCGAGGAGCGGCGAAACGAACTGGCCAAGATAGCCGGGAAATACGCCGAAGAGGCCCGCGTCGCGGTACGTAACGTGCGCCGTCAGTGCATGGACGAATTGAAGCGGCTGGAAAAGGATCATAAGATTTCCCAGGATGAACACAGGGATTTTTCCCAGGAAATTCAGGCGCTGACCGACGAGTTCGTCAAGAAGATCGATGACGCGCTGACCCACAAGGACCAAGAAATCAAGCAGGTCTGAAAAGGCACGGCGCCACTCCGATGGAAAACCCCGTCACACGCCCGCAACCGTCGTCGCTGCAGCCGCCGCCCGTTCACGTCGCTATTATCATGGACGGTAACGGGCGCTGGGCGGCCGGCCATGGCCTGCCCCGGGTGGCGGGCCACCGTCGCGGCGCGGACGCGGTTCGCACCGCCATTCGCGCCGCGGTCAAGGAGGGCGTCCAATATCTGACGTTGTTCGGTTTTTCGTCGGAGAATTGGAAGCGTCCGTTGACCGAGGTCGACGATCTGATGGGCCTTCTCCGTTATTATCTCAGGAGCGAAATCGCGGAGCTGCATAAGGAAGGCGTGCGCCTTCGCATCATCGGCGATCGATCGCGCCTAGCGCCGGATATTCAAACGATGATCGACGATGCCGAACGCCGAACCGAAGCGAATACCCGGCTTAACCTTATCGTCGCGCTCAGCTACGGCGCTCGCGCAGAAATCGCCGCCGCCGCCAGGGCGCTCGCGCGCGATGCGCGCGACGGACGTCTGGATCCGGAGAGTATCGACGAGGATGCCGTCGCGGCTCGCCTGTTTACCCGCGACATTCCGGATCCCGACCTCCTGATCCGGACCAGCGGCGAAATGCGCATCAGCAATTTTCTGTTGTGGCAGATCGCCTACACCGAGTTTCTTTTCGTCGACCGTTTGTGGCCGGATTTTTCCGAGGCCGATTTCGAAACGGCCGTGCGTGAATACCGGGGACGGGATCGGCGCTTCGGCGCGACCGGCGCCTGACGTTCTGATCACCGAACTGCACAAACGCGTTTTGTCGGCCGTGGCACTGGCGCCGCCGGTGCTGGCGGCGGTCTGGTTCGGTCCTCCGTGGTTCGATGTCCTCATTTGTGGCGTCGCCTTTCTGCTGGCATGGGAATGGGCGCGCATGGCCCTTCCCATGGGTGTTTCCGAAAGGGCCATTTCGGCGTGCCTCGGCATTGCCGTCGCGGTTGCAGTCATCTTCTTTGCCATTGGTCGGGTCGATGGGGCATTTGCGGCGCTCGCCATCGGATCGGTATTATGTTACCTTTTGGCGCCGGCCAGCCGGCGCTTGTGGGTAGCGGCGGGGGCCCTGTACATTGGCTTGCCGTTGCTGGCTATTGTCTGGTTGCGGAGCGATCCGGTGCTCGGCCGTCAGACTGTCATCTGGATTTTAGGCGTGGTATGGGCGGCCGACATCGGCGCCTATGCTGCAGGCAGGGCGATCGGCGGCCCGAAATTGGCGCCTTCGATCAGCCCGAACAAGACCTGGGCCGGGCTCTTGGGCGCAGTGACAGCCGCCGCGGCGTCGGGCGCGGCAATCGCGTGGTGGATGGGCACGGGTGGCCTTTTCGGACTCGCGTTGGCCAGTGCCTTGCTTGGTCTCGTGTCACAAGGCGGCGATCTATTGGAATCCGGCATGAAGCGTCGTTTCAAGGTTAAGGACTCGAGCAACTTGATTCCAGGTCATGGCGGATTGCTGGACCGCGTCGATGCGCTGTTGGCGGCCGCCGTCGCGGTGGCCGCGGTGAACATTGTCGGCGCCGGCCGAGGCCATGTGCTGACATGGTGGTGAGCAAACCCAAAATCCGTGCCGAGGCGTCGCCGCGTCGGGTCACTGTGTTGGGCTCGACCGGTTCGGTCGGCTGCAGCACCGTCGATCTGATGATGCGCCAGCCCGGTCGTTATGCCGTCGAGGCGCTGACCGGCAACAAGAACGTGAAACGTTTGGCGGAACAGGCGCGCGCGCTTCGTGCCAAGGTTGCCGTCATCGCCGACGAATCGCTTTACGGCGCGCTGAAGGACTTGCTTGCCGGAACCGGTATCGAGGCCCAGGCCGGATCCGAAGCGGTCGCCGAAGCCGCCGAGCGGCCGGCCGAGTGGGTGATGGCCGCGATCGTTGGGGCGGCGGGACTGCGCCCGACCCTGAATGCTGCGCGTCGCGGCGTGGTCGTGGCGCTGGCCAACAAGGAATGCCTGGTATCGGCGGGCGACGTGATGGTCGCCGAGGTGCGTACCAGCGGCGCGACGCTGCTGCCGGTCGATTCCGAGCACAGCGCGATTTTTCAGGTGTTCGAGTTCGATCGCGCCGAGGCCGTCGAGCGCATTCAGTTGACGGCCAGCGGCGGCCCGTTCCGTACCTGGTCGCTGGCCGAGATGGCGGGGGTGACGCCGGCCCAGGCGGTGGCGCATCCGAATTGGGACATGGGCGCGAAGATTTCCGTCGATTCGGCGACGATGATGAACAAGGGGCTTGAGACGATCGAGGCCTTCCACCTGTTTCCTATCGAAACGTCGCAGATCGAGGTTATCGTTCATCCGCAATCGGTGATTCACAGCATGGTCGCCTACATCGACGGCTCGGTGCTGGCTCAACTAGGATCGCCCGACATGCGCACGCCCATCGCCTATGCTTTGGGCTGGCCGGCGCGCATTGCGGCGCCGGTCGAGCGGCTCGACCTTACGAAAATCCGCAACCTGACGTTCGAGGCCCCCGATCCCAAGCGCTTTCCCGCCCTTCGGCTGGCCAAGGCGGCGTTGGAAAAGGGCGGTTCGCTGCCCGCGATTCTGAATGCGGCGAACGAGGTCGCGGTCGCCCATTTTCTCGACGGTCGGATCGGCTTTCTCGATATCGCGGCGGTGGTCGAGGATACGATGGAACAGACGGAATCCGGCCCGTTGGGCGGTCTTGACGACGTGGGCGAGGCCGATCGGACGGCCCGTCGGACCGCCGAAAGTCTGGTTTCCAAGCGGGCGGCGAACCGCTAGACTGCCCTCCTGCAACGCCAATTTTCTTAGGTATTTCAATGACGTTTCTCGGGTTCACTTGGTACTACGTCATCGTCTTCCTGGTCGTGCTGACGGTTCTCGTGTTCGTCCACGAACTGGGGCACTACTGGGTTGCGCGCAAGAATGGCGTCCGTGTCGAGGTCTTTTCGATCGGTTTCGGCCCTGAAATCAAAGGCTGGACCGACGCGCACGGGACGCGCTGGAAGCTCAGCGCCGTTCCGCTGGGCGGCTACGTCAAGATGTACGGAGAAACCGACTTCGACGAAGACCCCGAAGGCGCCAAGACGATGACGGAGGCGGATAGGGCGGTCTCGTTCCATCACAAACGGATCGGCCAGCGTGCGGCGATCGTCGCCGCCGGACCGATCGCCAATTTTCTTTTCGCCATGGTCGTGCTGGCGTTCGTCTACGCCACCATCGGCTTGCCGGCGCCGCTTGCCGGTATCGGCGAGGTGGTGCCGTCCAGCGCCGCCGCCAAGGCCGGCCTGCAGGCGAAAGACCGCGTCGTCGCCATCGACGGCAAGCCGATCAAGTGGTTCGACGATCTTCGGCGCATCGTCATGGACGCGCCGAATAAATCGCTGCAATTCGACGTCGTGCGCGGCGAGAGCAAGCTGAGCCTTGCGGTGGTGCCGACGCCGACCGAATCGACCGACGGGTCGGGGCGAACCGTCGGCGTTCTCGGCGTCCGTCCGGACGGCGCCCAGATGGACTCCGAACGCCAGAATCCCCTGACCGCCGCATGGATGGGGATCACCAAAACGGTCGATTTCACGGGCCAAATTCTTCAGTACCTGGGGCAGGTCATCGCCGGCCAGCGAACCGCCAAGGATATCGGCGGGCCGCTCGGAATCGCTCAAATGTCGGGGCAGGTGGCCCAGGACGGGATCGTTAACCTTATTGTCTTCATGGCCGCTCTTTCGATCAATCTCGGTCTCATTAACTTATTCCCAATCCCTCTGCTCGATGGTGGCCATCTTCTGTTCTATGCGGCCGAGGCCGTGCGCGGCCGCCCGCTGTCGCCGCGGATCCAAGAATACGGTTTTCGATTCGGGCTGGTTTTGGTATGTGTTCTAATGATTTTCGCGACTTGGAACGATTTGGTGAAGTTTAAGTTCATCGGACTTCCATGGTAGGTTTTTTCACGGTCGCTCGGTAGTTCGTTCACCGGGTCCCGATCACGGATCGAGGTTTGCGTGAGGCGATTCGCTCGCTTCTCTTGGTGTTGCATGTTCGCGGTCCTGCTCGGGCTCGCGGCGCCGTCGGCGTCGGCGCAGTCGAGCGGTATCGTGCAAAACATCGTCGTCGAGGGCGCGCAGCGCATCGATCCTGAAACGGTTCGTTCCTATCTGCTGATCAAGCAGGGCGATCCGTTCGATCCTGAGCGGGTCGACCGCTCGCTCAAGAGCCTGTTCGCGACCGGCCTGTTCGCCGACGTTTCGATACGTCGGCAAGGCAACGATCTGGTTGTCGTGCTGGTCGAGAACCCGGTCATCAATCGGATCGCGTTCGAGGGCAATAAGAAGATTACGGACGAATCCTTGAACGCCGAGGTGACGCTGAGGCCGCGCGTCATCTATACCCGCACGAAGGTGCAGAACGACGTCAAGCGCATCCTTACCCTTTATCGCCGGAGCGGCCGGTTCGCCGCGACGGTCGAACCCAAGGTCATTCGCCTGCCGCAGAATCGAATCGACCTTGTGTTTGAAATAGACGAAGGCGCGGCGACGTCGGTGCAGAAAATTCGCTTCGTCGGCAACAAGACGTTCAAGGATTCGCGCCTGCGTGAAGTCGTGCGAACCAAGGAATCGCGCTGGTACCGGTTGTTCTCGTCGGACGATACCTACGATCCGGATCGCCTGACTCTCGATCGTGAGCTTTTGCGCCAGTTTTACCTGCAAAACGGCTATGCCGATTTCCGCGTGATTTCCGGCGTCGCCGAGCTGACTCCGGACCGGAAGGATTTCTTCATTACGTTCACCGTCGACGAGGGGCTCCGCTATAAATTCGGTCAGGTCGCGCTGGACGTTCTGTTGAAAGGGCTTAACAAAGAGGCGGTCAGCGACGTTCTCGAGTTCGAATCAGGGGATTGGTACAACGCCAAGAGTATCGAACGTTCGATCGACGATCTGACCAACCGAGTCGGCCAGTTGGGCTTTGCCTTCGTCGACGTTCGGCCGCGCCTGAATCGCGATCGCGAGAAGCGGACCATCGATGTTGCCTTCGAAATAGCCGAAGGGCCGCGCGTGTTCGTCGAAAGAATCGATATCGTTGGTAACGTCCGCACCCAGGATCGCGTGATCCGGCGCGAATTCAAACTGGCGGAAGGCGACGCGTTCAATGTCTCGAAACTGCGCCGTTCCAGGCAGCGGATACAGGATCTCGATTTCTTCGAGAAAGTGTCGGTCGAACAGATTCCCGGCAGTTCGCCGGACAAGACCATCGTCAAGACAAGTGTCCAGGAAAAGTCCACCGGATCGATCTCTCTCGGTGCCGGTTTCTCGACCAGCGCCGGCGTTATCGGCGATGTCGTGTTGCGCGAGCGAAATCTGCTCGGTAGGGGGCAGGACCTTAAGTTGGGGACGCGCCTTGGGCAGCGAGGTTCGCAGATCGATTTATCGTTCACCGAACCCTATTTCCTGGAACGCGAAGTCGCGGCGGGGTTCGATCTGTTTCGCGTCACGCGCGACCTTCAGGACGTTTCCAATCACTCGACCAAGATGGTGGGCGGCGCGGTTCGGTCGGGTTATCCGATCACCGAACGCCTGCGTCAGAGCTGGCGATACGGACTTCGCAATCAGGAAATCACCGAGGTCGATCCTGCGGCTTCGATCTTCATCAAAAACGAGACCGGTTCGCGTTGGGTATCCGAGGTCGGTCACGGTCTGACCTACGATCGACGCGACAGTGCCGTGGACCCGACGACCGGCTACGTTGTCCGCCTCGCCAACGATATTGCCGGCCTCGGCGGCGACACCCGCTATTTGCGCAATAAGTTGAGCGGATCGAAGTTCTTTCCGGTCGGCGACGAATATGTTCTTTCGTTCTCGGCGACAGGCGCTCAAATCATCGGCCTTGGGCAGGACGTGAAGCTGCTGGATCGCTACTACGTCGGCGGCGACAACTTGCGCGGCTTTGCGACCGGCGGCATCGGCCCGCGCGACCGCAGCACCAAGGACGCGCTCGGTGGCGAGTGGATGTATCTCGGGTCCGCGGAATTTATTTTTCCGGTGGGATTGCCGGCCGAGTTCGGCGTGAAGGGAAAGCTTTTCACCGATATCGGCAGCTCGGGAAAACTCGAGCCGACAAGCGATATCGTGGACGATACGGGCAGCGTCCGCGTTTCGCTCGGC
This sequence comes from uncultured Hyphomicrobiales bacterium, assembly GCA_964504425.1. Lineage (GTDB taxonomy): Bacteria > Pseudomonadota > Alphaproteobacteria > Rhodospirillales > 2-12-FULL-67-15 > CAZDFF01. Next base: position 11,655 of record CAZDFF010000035.1, on the reverse strand, counting down.
GCCGGGTTTTCGTGGCAGTCGCCCATCGGCCCCGTCGGCGTGGATTTTGGCGTCCCCGTCTTGAAGGAGAGCTTCGACAAGACCGAATTGGTGCGCGTCAACTTCGGCACCCGTTTTTAGGAGAAGGTTCTTTGATCAGAATTTTAAGGTTCGTTGCCGTCGCCATGGCGCTGACGGTGGCGCTGGCGATGCCGACGCATGCGCAGCAGGCGAAGAAGGGGCCGCCGAAAGTCTTCAAGATGGCGATCATCGACATCGAGGCGATCCGTCGCGACGCGGTTGCGTTGAAGGACGCGCGCCAGCAGGTTGCAAAGTACCAAGCGTCTTTCCAGGCCGAAATTCAGAAAGAGGAATCGGCCCTGCGTACGGCGAACCAGGAACTTGCCCGGCAGCGTTCGATCCTTTCGCCCGAGGCATTCAACGAGGAACGGCGGAAGTTCGAACAGCGTCTGATCGAAGTCCAGCGCAAGGTACAGCAGCGCAAGCAGCAGCTCGACGAGTTGCAGCTCGGCGTCATGCAAAAGATGAACGAGGCGATGGCCGAAGTCGTCGGCGAGATCGCGACCGAGGATCAGTACACCATCATTCTTCGCCTCGATCAGGCGGTTTTCGCCGCCGACACGCATCTGATCACGAAGAAAGTTCTGGATCGCCTGAACAAGAAGCTTCCGACCATCAAGGTTCCGGAGCCGAAGGAAGTCGCCGAACCCGCGAAGCCCGCTGCCGGGAAAAAATAAACGATGGCCGATCCGCGTTTCTACCGCGCCGCGGGTCCGTTCAAGCTGGGCGAGCTGGCGCGGATCGCCGAAGCGAAGATCGCGGACGGCGCCGATCCGGAAAGGCGCTTCAAGGACGTGCAACCGCTGTCCGCGGCGGGGCCTGAAGACCTCAGCTTTCTCGACAACAAGCGCTATCGCGACGATTTTCGCGGGACTCGCGCCGGCGCCGTTCTGGTGCATCCGGATTTGGCGAAGGACGCGCCGAACGGCACCCAGGTTCTCGTCTCCCGTGATCCCTATCGAGCCTATGCCCGGGTCGCCGCGGCATTCTATCCGTTGCCCGTGCCAGAACCCGGCGTGCATCTGGCCGCCCATGTCGATCCGGCGGCGACGCTGGGGCGGGGGTGCCGCGTCGAGGCCGGCGCGGTGATCGGCGCGAACGCAGAAATAGGGGCGGGTACGGTCGTCGGAGCCAACGCGGTGATCGGTCCCGGAGTCCGGATCGGCGAGGCCGGCATCGTCGGCCCGACGGCGACGCTGGAGAATTGCTTGATCGGGGATCGGGTCATCCTGCACGCGGGGGTACGCATCGGTCAGGATGGATTCGGTTTCGCGCCCGGGCCGCAAGGGCACCTGAAGGTTCCGCAACTTGGCCGGGTCATTGTCGAGGACGACGTGGAAATCGGCGCGAATTCGACGATCGACCGGGGCGCCGGGCCGGATACGGTGATCGGCCAGGGCACGAAAATCGATAATCTGGTACAAATCGCCCATAACGTTCGCATCGGGCGGGGTTGTATTATCGTTTCCTTGGTTGGGATATCGGGCAGCACTCAGATTGGCGATTTTGTTATGTTGGGCGGCCAAGTAGGCATTGCCGGTCACCTGACCGTTGGGGACGGCGCAAGGGTCGCCGCTCAGTCAGGCGTGATGCGCGACGTCGAACCGGGCGCCACCGTCGGTGGTTCGCCGGCATTACCGCAACGCGAATGGCTGCGCGCCCAGGCGGTCCTGGCGCGGATGTCGAGGAAGCAAGGCGAGTGATCACAATGGACACCGATACCGAGAGTCAGTCCCAGGTCATCGATATCAACCGGATCATGGAATTGATCCCGCATCGCCATCCGTTTTTGATGATCGACCGGGTGATCGAGGTCGTGCCCGATACCCGCGCCGTCGGGATCAAGAACGTCACCATCAACGAGCCGTATTTCCAAGGTCATTTCCCGGCGCGGCCGATCATGCCGGGTGTGCTCATCGTCGAAGCCATGGCGCAAACCGCGGCCGTTATGGTGATGTCGACGCTGGGCAAATCCTCGGAAGGCACGCTGGTCTATTTCATGTCCGTCGACGAGGCCCGCTTCCGCAAGCCGATCACGCCGGGGGACTGCGTGAAGATTCATGTCGAGAAACTGCGCAGCCGGGGCAGCGTCTGGAAATTCAAGGGCGAGGCAAGGGTCGAAGGCCAATTGATGGCCGAGGCCGTGTTCGCTGCCATGATCGTGGAACAATAGATGAGCGGCATTCACCCAACGGCCATCGTCGATCCGAAGGCGAAAATCGGCGCCGGGGTTCTCGTCGGTCCTTATTCGGTAATCGGGCCGGACGTGGAACTCGGCGACGGCGTGGAGGTATTCTCGCACGTGGTCGTCGCTGGCCACACGACGGTCGGCGCCAATTGTCGCATCTTCCCGTTCGCATCCATAGGACATCAGCCGCAGGATTTGAAATACCGGGGCGAGAAATCCCGGCTCGAGATCGGCTGCAATAACATCATTCGCGAACACGTGACCATGAATCCCGGCACCGAAGGCGGCGGCATGGTCACGCGCGTCGGCAACAACTGCCTGTTCATGGTCGGTGCGCATGTGGCGCACGATTGCCAGATCGGCGATCACGTCATTCTGGTCAATAACGCCACTCTTGCCGGTCACGTGCACGTCGACGATTGGGCGATTCTGGGCGGGCTTTCCGCCGTCCACCAATTCGTGCGCATCGGGCGGCACGCCATGGTCGGCGGCATGAGCGGCGTCGAGAATGACGTCATTCCCTATGGTTCCGTGACCGGCAATCGGGCGCACCTTTCGGGCCTGAACATCGTCGGCTTGAAGCGGCGCAACTTTTCGCGCGACACCATCCACGCGCTTCGCAATGCCTATCGTCTCCTGTTCGCGCAGGAAGGGACCATGGCCGAACGGCTGACCGACGTGTCGGAACTGTTCAAGGACAACGAGCCGGTGATGGAGATCGTCAACTTCATCCGCGGGGCCTCTTCCCGCTCGATCTGCCAACCGCACTTGGATGATGCCGCCTAAACTCGGCATCGTCGCCGGCGGCGGCAGGCTGCCGGCGCTGATCGTCGGTGCGTGCCGCAAGCAAGGCCGCGAATTCTTCGTTCTCGCGCTCGAAGGCCAGGCGGAAAAATCCCTCACGGACGGTATCGATCGTGCCTGGGTGCGCCTGGGCGCGCTCGGTGCCGCGGTCGATCGCCTGCGCAAGGCCGGTGTCGGCGAAGTGGTTCTGGCCGGCTCCGTGCGCCGGCCGAGCCTTGCCGATCTCAGGCCCGACGCCAAGGCGATGGCTTTTTTTGCCCGCACCGGCGCCGCCGCGCTCGGCGACGACGGTCTGCTGACGGCGCTGGTCGATACGTTGGAATCTCGGGAAGGATTTCGTGTCGTCGGTCCAGACTCGCTGCTGCCCGATCTGCTGGCATCGTCCGGCGCCTATGGACGGCACCTTCCAGACTCAATTGCGCGATCCGATATTGCCGCGGCGTTTCGTGCCGCTAAGAATTTGGGCGCCGCCGATATCGGCCAAGCCGCCGTCGCTCGCGCGGGCCGAATCGTCGACGTCGAGGACAAGGAAGGCACCGACGCCCTGCTGGCGCGCATCGCGAAAAACGGCGAACGCGGCGGCGTGCTGGTCAAAACGAAGAAACCCGGACAGGAACGCCGCGCCGATCTTCCCGCCATAGGGCCCGATACGGTCGCGGCGGCGAAACGCGCCGGCCTTGCCGGGATCGCGATCGAAGCCGGTGCCGCGCTGGTGCTGGACCGCGAGGCATTGGTCGCGGCGGCCGATGCCGCCGGTCTGTTCGTCGTCGGCGTGATCCCCGATGAATTCGATGGTGCCGTTGACGCCGATGCCGCCGTGACAAAGGCGCCGTTCGTGTTCCTGATCGCGGGTGAACCGTCGGGCGATGCGTTGGGTGCCCGGTTGATGGCGGCCTTGAAGACGAAAACCGATAACCGGATGCGTTTCGCCGGCATCGGCGGTCCGGCCATGATCGGGCAGGGGATGGAAAGTCTGTTCCCGATGCAGGAACTGGCGGTTATGGGCCTGGCCGAGGTATTGCCGCGCATTTTCCAGCTCAAGCGCCGCATCGACGAAACCGTGGCGACGGTGAAGGGCGCGCGCCCGGACGTTCTGGTGACCATCGACGCGCCCGATTTTTGCCTTCGCGTCGCCAAACGCCTGAAGGGGCAGGGCGTGGCGCTGGTCCACTACGTCGCGCCGTCGGTATGGGCATGGCGGCCGGGGCGTGCGCGCAAGGTCGCGGCCTTTCTCGATCATCTGATGACGCTTTTGCCGTTCGAGCCGCCCTATTTCTCCCGCGAAGGCCTGGCTGCTACGTTCGTCGGTCATCCGGTGCTGGAAAGCGGCGCCGACCGTGGCGACGGTCCGGAGTTTCGCAAGAGCCACGGCATCGCGCCCAGTGCGCCGCTGCTGGTCCTGTTGCCCGGCAGCCGGCGCGGCGAGATTTCGCGTCTGGTCGGCATCTTCGGCGAGGCCTTTGCCGCGCTCCGGCAAGCCAAGCCCGGGCTCGTCGGCGTCCTGCCGACGGTCGACGCGGTTCGCGCCGATGTCGAGGCCACCGTCGCCGGTTGGACCGTGAAGCCCATCGTCGTGACCGGTGAGGCAGAAAAATTCGCGGCCTTCGCGGCGGCCGACGCCGCGCTGGCGGCGTCGGGGACGGTCGCGCTCGAACTGGCGATGGCCCGGACGCCGATGGTCGTCGCTTACAAGATGAATCCGGCAACCGCTTGGCTGGCGCGGCGGCTTATCCGGGTGCGGTTCGTCACGTTGCTGAATCTGGTGCTCGACCGCGCCGCCGTCCCCGAGCTGTTGCAGAACGACTGCGTGCCCGGCAAACTCACCGCCGCCGTCGCCCGGCTACTCGACGATCCGGCCGCCCGCGCCGAACAGGTCGCCGCCACGACCGAGGCGCTTGCGGCGCTGAAACCCGAAGGCGCGCTGCCGTCGGAAAAGGCCGCCGAGGTGGTTCTGTCCCTCATCCATTCGAAATCCTCAACCGCAAAGGTCCGATCATGAAACTCTATTCGTCTCTCGCCTCGCCGTATGTCCGCAAGGTTCGCATCGTCGCCTCCGAACTCGGCATCCCGCTCGAACTGGAACCCATCGCCGTCCATTCGTTCCCGTCCGAGTACGGGAAGATCAACCCGGTGCACCGCATCCCGGCGCTCCGGCTCGACGACGGCACCATGGTGTACGACAGCCGCGTCATCTGCGAGTATCTCGACGCGTCGAAGGGCAACAAGCTGTTGCCCGCCACGGGGCCGAAACGCTGGGAGGTTCTCAAGCGCGTGGTCCTGGGCGACGGCATCATGGACGCCGCCGTGCCGCGCCGGGGCGAGGTCACCCGTCCGCCCGAGCAGCAGAACCCCGGCCGTCTCGCCGAATACGTTCGCTCCATCGAGTTGACGCTCGACGCGCTCGAAGCCGGTGTCGGCGACCTCGGCGGGTTCGACATGGGCACCATCGCCATCGGCTGCGCGCTCGGTTATCTCGATTTTCGGTTCCCGCACGAAGACTGGCGCACGGGCCGGCCGAAACTGACCGCGTGGTACGCCAAATTCGCCGAGCGCCCGTCGATGCAGGAAACCCAGCCGAAAGGCTGAGGTTTTTTGGCGTCACCGGGTGGCATTCCGCGCCGCCCGGGGCTATGTTCCCGGAAGCGAAAACATGGATTCCCATGTTGGCCGACGGCGCAAAGCCGCGATTGCTGCACACGACGCTTGGGACTGACGCGCCGTCAAATGGGCGAGCGGCTCCACATCAAGCCTGACCGGCTTGGTGGTTTCGAGCAGGGAAAATCGGAACTGAAAGGCCGGCTGCGGGATCGAATGACGGCTTTTCTTGACCGGCATCTTGGGTGCATTGCGCGAGAGTAACAATGCTATAAGCGATGCAGCATTTGCTTTGCACTCTACCTCGCCGAAATCGAGGCCATGCGCGGCCACATGAAGGATATCCAGTCCGAGGGGAGCGAACTGCGACGCCTGCTGGAGGCCGCCCGCAAGGGCCGGCGCGGTTTCGTTTGACGGCGCCCGAAAGACAACTTAACCAATCGGTCAGATTTTGACCGTGCGTCGCGACGCCAAGAATGCCTATGGAACGGATATCGCCCGACCCTACCGATCTGCCCCCGTCGACCGATTTCGTCCGGCCGGTCGCGATCGTCGGCGGCGGCGCAGCCGGCGTGTGGCAGGCGGTGTGGCTGGCGGCGCGCGGCGTTGCCGACATCGACATCGTCGAGCCGGACGCGCGACTGGGACGCGGCCTGGCGTATTCGACGCCGAATCCGGATCACCTGCTGAACGTCACGCCGGGAAAGATGGACGCCCATCCCGTCCCCGGGTTCGAGGGTTTTGTCCCCTGGCTGGCGCGGAAGGGGCTGACGGCGCCGGACGATTATCATCCGCGCGGCGTCTTCGGCGATTATATGGAGGATATCGTCGCCCAAGTCCGCCGTGCCGCCAACGTCCGCCATCATCGCGCCAAGGCCGTTTCCATCGCCCGCACCGGAACCGGCTACAAAGTGAAGTTGGACGACGGCCGGACCGTCGCCGCCCGACACGTCGTCCTGGCGCTCGGCAATCTTCCGCCCCACCCGATCGCGCCCGGCGTCGACGATCCCCGCGTGGTCGAAAATCCATGGGCCGTCCTTCCGGCGAGCGCGGCGGATGCCCGCCGGGCCGTCGTCGCCGGCACCGGGCTGACGGCCATCGACGTCATCGTCTCCCTGATCGACGCGTCGCCGAACGTTCGCGTCACGCTGACGGCGCAACGTCCGTTCGTGCCGCCGGTCGACGTGCTGACCGACGGCTGGCCGGGCGCCGAAAAGGCGCCGGTGCTGCCGCCGTCGCGGATTTGGCGTTGGGTCGTCGCGGAAATCCGCCGCGATCCGAGCCATGTTCATTGGGTATCCGTGTTCGAGGGCATGAAGACCCAGGCCGGCCGCATATGGCGGGCCTGGACGTCGGCGGAACGCGCCACGTTCGCCCGCCACGGCCTGCGCCATTGGCTGCATCACCGCCACCGCACGCCGCCGCCGTCGCATCGTCTGATGCGGCGGCTGATCGCGACCGGGCAAGTCGATATCCGGCAGGGCCGGGTCGGCGACGTGCGTCCGGACCGCGACGGCGTCCGATTGACCGTCGGCGGCAGGGAAACCGTCGCCGATCTGGCCGTCAACGCCACGGGCCCCAGCGTCCGCCCCGAAGACAGCCCCTTTCTCGCCGCCGCCGTCGGCGCGGGACTGCTGACGGTCGACCCCTTGGGCCTGGGGGTCGCGGTCGACGGCGCTGGACAGGCCTTGGGCGCCGACGGCCGCGCCGTACCCGGGCTTTGGGTGCTGGGTGCTTGGACGCGCGGGTCCCATTTCGAAGTCGTGCCGGTCCCCCTGCTTCGCAAGCATGCCGCGGCGATCGCCGAACGCGTCGTCGCGCAGCAGTAAACGACCGTCATTGCGCCACCTCGGCAGTTCCGTTATCAACCCAAGATTGATGGAATTGAGCCAATGGCGCTTGACCCGCGCACGGACGGACAACGAAAAACATGATCCCCAAGAAGCGAAAGAGCGACGGCACTCGCGCGGTGCGCGGCACGCGAACCCGCAACAACGATAGAATTCTCGCGGCGGCGGAAAAAGTCTTCGCGGAGAAAGGCTTCGACGGCGCGACCACGCAGGAAATCGCCGACCGCGCCGGCCTTCCCAAGGCCAACGTGCACTATTACTTCCGCACCAAGAAGGACATCTACCTGGCGGTCATGAAATCCATCATGGCGCCGTGGCTCGAGGCATTTCGGGCGATCAGCGCCGACGATGACCCCGCCGATGCATTGGGGGACTACATCCGGCGTAAGGTGATGCTGTCGAAGGAACGCCCGCTGGCTTCCCGCATTTTCGCCAATGAAATAATCCGGGGCGCACCGGTCCTGGGCGGCTTTCTGAGCAAGGACCTCGCGGGGTGGGTCGGAGAAAAAGCACGCATCCTGAAAAAGTGGGCGGAACTCGGAAAAATAGACCGGATTCCGCCGGAACACCTTTTCTTCGTCATCTGGGCCGCGACCCAGACCTATGCCGACTTCGAAGCGCAGGTGCAGGCCGTGCTCGGCCGCCGACGCTTGAAAAACAGCGATTACGAGACCGCCGCCGATTTCATCACCATGCTGGTGTTCAAGGGCTGCGGCGTCCGGAGCGCGCCGGGCCTAGGCACCCGCGGGCGCGGACGGCCGAGCAAGACTTGACCAATTGGTCAGGTAACAATACCATCCGTTTCCGCCTTTTCGGGTGCGAGCACCGCTGGTCGCCACCCCACGACAGGGAAGGAAGAGCCGGATTGAGCGTCGGAGAAATCCCAACGGCGGGCCGTGCGGTTTTGCGGACGGCACGCCGATCCCTTTCCGGACCTTTCTCGCCCTCGCGCAAGAAACAGAAACGGCAGACAAATCCTTTCTCGGGAGGAAACGCCGACAACAAAACCTTGCAATCAGGGAGCTTTCGCCATGACTGACCTTTCATTCGACCGCCGCCGGTTTCTCGGCGCCGCGATCTCGGGGAGCATCGCCGCCGCCGTTCCTTATCGATTCGCCTTCGCCGGCCCCAACGACGTAAAGATCGCCTACGGCAGCGACGGCTATACCTGGTCCGTGCCGTACGTCGCCGACGGCATAAACTCGTGGAAAAAATTCGGCCTGAACTTCACGGCCGCCACGTTCGCATCCGGCCGCGAATCACTCGAAGCCGCGCTCACCAAGGATTCGGATTTCGGCACGACGACCGATTCGCCCTATCTCTTCGCGGCGTTGCGCGGCCTGAATCCGATCGTGTTCGCCAATTACCAGCGCTATTCCAAGGACATGAAGATCGTCATGCGTGTCAATCGCGGCGCCAAACAGGACGATCCGACATCGCTGAAGGGCAAGAAGATCGCGACCCGGGTCGGCACCAGCGGCCATTACATGCTGCATCGCTACCTCGAGATGGCGAAACTGAAGAAGACCGACGTCACCGTCGTCAACATGAAGCCGGGCGACGCCATCACCGCCGTCGTGCGCGGCGACGTCGACGGCATTTCGTGGACCAGCCGCGCGGCCTTCATGGTCAAGAAGGCGGCCAAGGACGACGTCTTCGTCATGACCCAGGACGGGCTGGAAAAATTCTTCACCAGCCACCAGATCATGTGCACCAACACCGCGGTCGTCGCCGCACGTCCGCAGATCCTGAAGGCCGGCGTCCAGGCGATGCTGGAGGCCGAAGCCTTCATGAAGAAGGACAAGAGCTGGACCGAGATCGTCGCCAAGCGGACCCGCACGACGGCCGAGGCGGTGGTCGCCGAAACGGCGGATTTCGAGTTCCAGTCGCGCTTCGACGAAAATTTCGTCGAGGACCTGATCGTCGCCGCCGAATGGGCGATTTCGGAAAAGCTCGCGAAGCGGCCGGAGAAAAAGCTGCGCCAGCTGTTCCTGGACACCTTCTACACGAAGGGCCTGGCCGAGGTGATGCCCGACCGCGTCAAGATCAAGGCGTGACCGATCCAATGCCGTCCCCGCCCCCGGGCGCTTGCCTGGGGGCGGCGGTGCGGCAATGATAACAATCCGAAATCCAATGGTTGGCGATCGCTCATGCCCGCATTGATCGAGATCGAGAACGTATCCAAGATCTACGCCACCGCCGACGACAAGACGACCTGGGCCTTGCAGGACGTTTCGGTGGATATCCACCGGGGCGAATTCATTTGCGCCATCGGGCCGTCGGGTTGCGGCAAGACGACGCTGCTCAACATCATCGGCGGCTTCATCCAGCCGACGGAAGGGTCGGCGCGGCGCAACGGCATCCCGATCGCGAAGCCCGGTCCCGATCGCGGCGTTGTGTTCCAGGAATACGCGCTGTTTTCCTGGTTGACGTCGCGCGAAAACATCGAATTCGCCATGCGCCTGAAAGGCGTGCCGAAGAAGGAGCGGCGGATTCATTCCGACAAATACCTCGACATGATCGGCCTGCAACACGCCGCCGATCGATTTCCCGGCGAGCTTTCGGGCGGCATGCGCCAGCGCGTCGCCGTCGCCCGGGCGCTGATCAACGAACCCGAAATCCTGCTGATGGACGAGCCGTTCGCCGCGGTCGATGCCATGACCCGAGCCACCCTGCAGGAAGAGCTGCTGAAATTGTGGGAAGCGCTGAAGATCAGCGTCCTCTTCATCACCCACAATATCGAGGAGGCGGTGTTCCTCTCCAGCCGGATCATCGTCATGTCCCCCCACCCGGGCCGGATCAAAGAGATCGTGACCGTGGACCTGCCGTATCCGCGCGACCGGGGCTCGCCCGAATTCGGCGCGCTCTACGCTCACGTCAACAAGGCCTTCCATGCTTGAGCGCAACCGCCCGGCCGAGACCGTGACGGCGACGCACAAGGACGCGGCGCATTGGGAAGCGCAGGAACGAAAGTTCCTGCAAGATCTGCAGGCCAAGAAGCGCCGCGAGATCGTCCGCCAGCTTTCGCTCAACATCATCGGCATCGTGCTGTTCCTGGCCGCCTGGGAGGCGACGCCGCACGTCATCCCGTGGATGAACATCCTGCTGTTCCCGCCGCCGTCCGACGTGATCGGCACGCTGAAGGAACTGATCGCATCCGGCGAATTGGCCGAGGGCATCGTCGTCAGCCTGCAGCGGGCTTTCTACGGTTTTCTGATCGCGACCGTCCTGGGGATTCTGGCGGGCCTGCTGACCGGCCGCATTCGCGTGCTGCAATACCTGAGCGACCCCCTCCTGCACGGCATGCGCTCCATCCCCGCCATCGCGCTGATCCCGCTGTCCTTGCTGTGGTTCGGAATCGGCGAGGCCTCGAAGGTGGCGCTGATCGCCTGGGGCGCGTTCTTCCCGATCTGGCTGAACACGTTCACCGGCGTCCGCGACGTCGCCCCGGCAGTGATCCGGTCCGCCGCTAGCCTGGGCGCGCTGCCGCACCAGACCATGTTCTTCGTGATCCTGCCGGCATCGCTGCCGTTCATCCTGGTCGGGCTGCGCCAGGGCATCGGCATCGCGCTGATCGTCCTGGTCGCCGCTGAACTGGCGGGCGCCAGTTCCGGCGTCGGGTTCATGATCGCCACCTCGCACCAGTTGTTCCGGGTCGATATCATGTTCATCGGCATCGCGACGTTGGGGGCCATGGGATACATGGTCGACCGGCTGTTCGCCCTGGCCCAGACCTACTTGTTTCCCTGGTACACGGGCGCGAAGTAGCCGACGCCCATAGGAGAGGTTCCGTGTCCGAATCCGCCGACATGATCCTCGCCGGGGGCCGGATCAAGACGCTCGACGCCGCGTCGACCGAGGCGGAGGCGATCGCGATCCGGAAAAACCGGATTCTTGCCGTCGGCGGCAACGACGACATCCGCCGGCTCGCCGGCCCTTCGACCGAAACCATCGATCTCGGCGGCGCGACCGTCATTCCCGGATTCAACGACAGCCACGCGCACATGGACCGCGAGGGACTGAAGGCGATCCGCCTGTCCTTGGCGGGCGCGCGCAGCATCGGCACCGTCGTCGCGCGCGTCGCCGAGGCCGCGGCGAAGGCGGAACCCGGCCGCTGGATCGTCACCATGCCGGTCGGCGAGCCGCCGTTCTACTTTG
>CAZDFF010000034.1:0-19276 GCA_964504425.1 uncultured Hyphomicrobiales bacterium | reverse complement strand
CCGGCTCTCTGCTTGCAATCGCATTGATGCTCGGAGCCTGCGAAGCGCCGGGTCCGGTCGTGCCTAGAGTGGATACGGCGGAATGGAATTATCCTCTTGGTCCGGGCGACAAGGTAAAAATCAAGGTGTTCGGCGACCAATCGCTTTCCGGCGATTACCAGCTCGACGGTCAAGGGGCGTTTACGATGCCGCTCGTCGGCACGGTCAAGGCCGCCGGATTGACGTCGAACCAGCTCGAAACCCAGATCGAAAAGAATCTGAGCGAATACATGCGCTCGCCGGATGTCAGCCTCGAGATTCTTTCCTATCGCCCGTTCTATATCGTCGGCGAGATTAGAAAGCCCGGCAGCTATCCGTACGTTGACGGCATGACCGTGATCAACGCCGTGGCCATCGCCGGCGGCTTTACCTACAGGGCGCGGGAAGAAAACTTCTATATCCAGACGAAGGACGAACAGAAGCAAGTTCCCGCGGGCAAGTCGACGCGGGTGATGCCCGGCGACGTCATCATCGTGCGCGAAAGGTATTTTTAAACCTCATGAGCGATTCATCCCATCAGTTAGATCGCCGTCCCATGGCGGCCATGCCGATGACCGATTATGGCGATTCGGCTCGGCCAATGTGGGAGTCTGGGCACGAAGACGGTTGGAAGGCCGTCCGAAGCATTTGGCGGCGAAAAGGACTCGTGCTGGCGGTTTTGGCGGTATCGGTCGTCGCCGCCGTCGGCGGGATGTCGCTGATCGCGCCGCGCTATTCGGCCGAGGCGAGGGTGCTGATCGGCATTCCGGACCCCCACGTCGCCAACATACAGTCCGTGCTGAGGGGCGTCGTGCCCAATGCGGATACGATGCAAAGCGAGGCCTACGTCATCGCGTCGCGCCAGATGGCGAGACAGGTTGCCGAACGGCTTGCCCTCGACAAGGTCCCGGAATTCAATCCCGCCTTGCGGCAGGAAGATCCGGGGATGGTTGCCGAATTTTCTCAATGGTGGCGAACGACGGTGAGTTCCTTGCGGCGGCAGTTCGATAAGAACGACGGCATCGCCTTATCGGCCGAGCGCGGCACGATGATGTCGGAAGAAGAGAACGGCGCACAACGCGAATGGGATGCCATTGTCGCGACCGTACTGGACCACGTCGAAGTCACCCAACTGAATCGCTCTCATGTTCTCGGCGTTTCCGTGTGGTCCGAGAATCCGGTCTTGGCCGCGCGAATCGCCAACAGTTTCGGAACGGTCTACGTCGAGCAAAATTTGGTGCGGAAACAGCGCGCGATCAATTCGGCCAACACTTGGTTGCAGGGGCGGATATCGGAGTTGCAGGCGAACGTGCAGCGATCCGAGCGCGCCGCCGAGGAATTCCGTCGCGAGAACGGCCTCTACGAGACGAAGTCCGACACCATCATCGCCCAGCAGCTTGCGGCGTTGAACCGCGACCTGGTCGCCGCGGAGAACGCCAAGGCCGACGCCGCCGTCCGTTTGGCGCAGGCGTCGGCCCAGATCGGCCAATCGGGCAGCATCGATAGCCTGCCGGCCGTCCTGCAATCGCCCCTCATGCTGAACTTGCGCGGCAGGCAGGCCGATCTCGAACGGCAGGCCGCGGAACTATCGTCGACCTATACATCGAAGCATCCCCGTATGCGCGATATCCGTGCGCAGATACGCGACCTGAAAGGAAAGATCGACGGTGTCACCAAGCGGATCGTGACCGGCCTTCGCCACGAGGCACGCATGGCGGAGGAAAGCTACGACCGGGTCGCGGCTCGGATGGAAACGCTGAAAAACCGGATGGGCGTTTCCAACGAAAAATCCGTCAAATTGCGCGAATTGGAACGCGAGGCTCAGGCAAACCGTTCCATGCTCGATACATTGCTGCTTCGTTCCAAGGAAACGGTCGATCAGCAAGGCATTCAAACAGCCAATACGGAAATCATTTCGCGTGCCAGCGTTCCCTTCGGGCCGAGCTTCCCGCCGACCACGGTCATCCTGGTCCTTTCGCTGCTGGGGGGCGGCGGCGTCGGCATCTTGCTGGCCATCGCGCTGGAGAATTTCGATCAGACGTTTCGTACCGGCGAGGAGGTAGAGGATTACGTCGGACTTCCGGTTCTGTCCTTGGTTCCGACGATGAAAAGTCGCCGTCGGGCGCCGGAATACGTAATAAAGGAGCCTCATTCTCCGTTCACCAATTCGCTGCGCATGCTTGCCACTAAGCTTCTTCTCGAAAGCGGCAGCGCGCGTATGGCACGACTGATCATGTTCACCTCGGCATTGCCGGGTGAAGGGAAGTCGCAGATCAGCAGTTCGCTGGCCCAGGTGTTGGGGCTGGAAGGCCTTCGCGTCGCGGTGTTGGATTTGGATTGGCGGCAGCCGAGTGTGCATAAACTGTTCGGTCGGCCGCTCGGTCCGGGCGTTGCGGATATTCTCCATGGCCGCGCCAAGCCCGAGGATGTCGTCCATCGCGACCGCAAAACGGGCGTCGACGTATTCTTCGCCGGGAGTAACGACGTCATTCGTGGCAATCCGGCGTCGCTGGAACGGCTGCGGACGTTGCTATCGGTATTTTCGAAGCGTTACGACGTCGTGATTCTCGATACCCCACCGGCCATCGTTTCGCCGGAAGTTCTGCACCTTGCGCGTCTCGTCGAAAGAACGATTTTCGTGGTCAGATGGGCGGCCACGCCGCGCCGCATGGTGGCGAACGAGATCAAAAACTTCCTTCGAACCGGCGGTGCGGTCGCAGGGATCGTTCTGTCGCAGGTCAATGTTCGCCAGTACAGCCAGTACGGCGATGCGGGTGCGGCCTATCTCCAGCATCGATATCTGGCCCAGAACGCGACGTGAATCAGTCGACATCCCGATCGGCGCCACCGTTGCTGGTCACTCAGCACTACTGGCCGGAACTGATCGGTTCCGGCCCTTATTGCGACGACCTTGCCGATTGGCTGTGCCAGACGGCCGGGCGCGCCGTGGTCTTCACCTGTCGCCCGCATTACCCGGAAAGCGCGGTGCCGGCGGCATACCGAAACGGCGATCGGGATCGGGAGAACCGCGGTCGTTGCGAGGTGGTACGCGTCAATCCATGGCTTACCAGGCGGCGCGGGGCTAAGGAGCGCCTTTTCACCGAAACCGGCTTCCTGATCTCAGGATTGATCGCCTTGATATCCGGGCGGATCCGGCGAGCCGACCTGGTCGTGTCTCTTTGCCCATCGATTTTCACCGTTCTACTTGGAGAAATTGCCACGCGCCGCCGCGGAACGCATGTTACGGTCGTCCACGACATCCAATCGGGATTGGCATCGCGGCTAGGAATGGTGAGCAGTAGCGTCGTGGTGACGATGATGCGGTGGCTCGAACGCGTTGTTCTAAACCGAACCGATGCGATCCTGGTGTTGTCCGATGACATGAAGCGCTGTCTTCGAGAACAAGGCATCGACCGGCCGATCGATGTCTTGCCGCTTTGGGTCGATGTCGGTTCCGATCCGCCGCCGTGTCCAGATGAGCGAAAATCGGTAACGGTCGTCTATGGCGGCAATCTCGGCAAAAAACAAGGCCTTGGCCAAGTCGTCGACATGGCGGCGATACTGAAACAGCGCGGCAGCGATATTGCGATCGTGTTGCGGGGGGAAGGGACGGAAAAGGATGCATTGGCCCGGCAAATTATGGACTTGGGTCTCGACAATATAAGATTCGAGCCGTTGGTCCCTCCCGAGGAACTGGCCGCTTCACTGGCCGAAGGCGACATCCATCTGGTTCCGCAGCGCGATGGCATCGCCGAATATGCCGTGCCGTCGAAGGTATTCGCCGTGATGGCGGCGGAACGCCCGTTCGTCGCGACCGCGGCTTCGAACAGCCTTCTGTGGCGATTGATGGAAGAATCGCGGGGCTTTCTCTGCGTGCCGACCGGCGATGCGCCGGCGTTGGCCGACGCGGTGATTCGCCTTGCGCAAAATCCGGCGCGCCGCCGCGAGCTCGGCAGCAACGGCCGCCGCTATGTTGTCGCCAATCACGAACGGGCACTGGTCCGAAGAAAATTCCATGCAATTCTCCGACGCGGGCGCAAAAGTCAATGGAACGATGAGCAGCAAGCCGCCACATCTTCTCGTTTTTGAGCCGGATCCGCGCGGGCATGCCGAGGAATGGCTGAATCACTTTACGGCGGCAATCGGGAAGGGTTGGCGAGAACTCGACGTCACGTTTCTGGTGCCCGAAACCTTGGGGCGCCGGCTGGATCGCGGCGGTGCGATGAGAACGGCATTCCTTGACGAGTCCGAACAATCCGCCTGCACTAATCCGCGCCTCGTCGTCAGTGCCATCGCCCGGTGGCGGACCATGCGACGGCATATCGCCCGCACTGGCGCCACGCATGGATTTTTCATGTCGATGGATCATCTGTCGTTGCCGCTCGGCCTGGGCATGACGGCGGAAGGTTGTAAGGTTTCCGGTATTCTGTTCCGTCCCTCGGTGCATTACGCGACTATCGGCTCGGGACCGGCTACGATCGGCGAATGGATTCGGGATCGGCGCAAGGACGTTCTTTATAACCGAATGCTGAATAACGCGGCCGTGCACACGGTGTTTTCCTTGGATCCGTATTTTCCCGATTTTGCCCGCGTGCGATATCGTAACGGCGGCAAAGTCGTGGCCGTGCCGGACCCGACTTTCCCGATTGCCGATCCGTCGGATTGGAGGGATCCGGATCGAAGCAGCGCGACCACGCGGCGTATCGTCTTCACGCTCTTCGGTGCGCTTTCCCGCCGCAAGGGTATACTGCAGACGATGGAGGCGGCGGCGCGATTGCCGTTCGACGTCGCGCGACGTACAGAAATTATAATCGCGGGCGAAATCGAACCCCAATTGCGTTCGATGGTCGCGCGCGCTCTTTCCGCCGTTCGTCGGCGACAGCCGGCGTTGCTGATCGACGTTTTCGACAAGCGATTGGAAGTCTCGGAACTCGCCTCGCAAATCGGACGCAGCGACGTGATTTTGGCGCCCTATCAGCGCTTCGTCGGTTCCAGCGGAGTCATCCTGTGGGCTGCGCGGTTCGGTTGTCCGATCCTCTGTCAGGATACCGGACTGCTTGGCCGGTTGACGCGAGAGCACGGATTGGGCCTCGCCATCGATACGACGAATCCGGCCGCTATTGCGGAAGCAATGGCCACTGTTGTTGAACGCGGTCCGGATTACATCGGCGATCGGCAGCGGATCGACGCCTTCGCCAAAAGCCGGACGCCCGATCTGTTCGTTCGCACGATCCTGGATCGTCTCCTGTGTAGCGAGGTTTCGGCCATCGAAAGCAATGCCGATGATTCGGAAAAATCACAAGGAGGCACGGCTTGTTCACAACAGATGGCAATGAAATCGTGAGAAAAATTGCATGACATTCAATCCGCCCAGGAGATGTTCATGCGACACCATGGCCGGCTCTCGTCGCAATTTCGTGAAGCCGCTTTCGCCAGTGCGCAGCAATCGGTCAAGACAAGCATTCCCCAACCGGCAAACCCGTTTTCGCCGGCAACGATTTGCGCCCTTCTTCTGCCCGCCGATGCCGTCGTCTTGATCGTCAGCGCCGCGATTTCCTACGGCATCTGGCTTACCGAGAATCCTTACGCGATCTGGACAGAGTATGCGCCGATCGTTGCCTTCGGCACTCTGTTGACCATCAACATCTTCTATCTGGCGCGCCTGTATCATCGCGACATCCTCAAGCGGCCCCGCGCGACCGCGCGCCGTGTCGCCGGATGGTGGATCGCCGTGGCGGCGGTGCTGGTCGTCATGGGATTTCTAACCAAAACGTCGGAGGATTACTCGCGGCTCTGGGCGGCGTTGTGGTTTTCTATCGGTTTGGTGGCCCTGATCGGCTTGCGCGCCGCCTTTTTCGTTCAGGCCGCGCGTTGGACGGCGCAGGGAAAACTGCATAACAATGTCGCGATCGTCGGTAAGGGCGGGAGTGCAGATCGCTTGGTCGATCACTTCACGTCCAATCCGCTGGGCGGAATTCGAATCGCCGGGGTGTTTACGGACGAGTCGCTGCCTCACGCGCGGCAATTCGGACGAGGCGGGATCGACGGCACGATCGAGGATTTGCTGGCGCGCATCCGCCGCAACGCCGTCGACACGGTGGTTCTGGCGTTGCCGTTGCACGCGACGCGACGGGTGAAGCGAATTCTCGAACGGCTGGGCGAGTTTCCGGTGGACGTGCGGCTTTGCCTGGGCGGCGCGGCGACGTCGCTGGAACATCGTGGCATTTGCGATTATGCCGGGGTGCCTATGCTTAGTCTGGCGAATCGTCCGCTCGCGGACTGGCGATATGCCGCGAAAGAGATCGAGGATCGGGTTCTCGGCACCCTCATTCTCGTGATGATTTCGCCGATCATGTTGGCGATTGCAGCGTTAATCAAACTCGACAGCCCCGGACCGGTATTTTTTCGTCAGAAGCGATATGGCTACAACGATCAGATGATCGAAGTCCTGAAGTTCCGGACCATGCGGCACGATCAGGAGGATCGACGGGCGGAGCGCTTGACCGCGCGCAACGATCCGAGGGTAACGCGTATCGGCCGTTATCTCAGGAAATGGAGTCTCGACGAGTTGCCGCAGTTCATCAACGTCGTCCGAGGGGAGATGTCGATCGTCGGGCCACGCCCACATGCTCTTTCTGCCAAGGCCAGCGGTACGCTCTATCAGAAGGCGGTTCCGCATTATTCGGCGCGCCATCGGGTCAAGCCGGGCATCACCGGTTGGGCGCAGATCAACGGTTGGCGTGGGCCGACGGATACCCTACGGCAGATCCAAATGCGCGTGGCGCACGATCTTCACTACATTGAAAATTGGTCGCTGTGGCTGGATCTGCGGATCATTCTGTTGACCGTATTTAAGGGATTTTCCGGGCGGAACGCCTTTTGAAGCACCCGGACACTCAAGACGATCGAGGCCGTATCGTGCGTACGCTGTGGGTGACGTCGATCGATCCCGTCCCCGCGATCGACGGCCAGAGGATTTATTCAATGGGCCTGATCGATGCGACCGCGACCGCGGGCGGCGTGGTCGATGTCCTTTGCCTTGCCAACGGCGAATCCAAGCGCCGGCCAGGCGCCGTCGAAGACGGAGTCCGTTGGTGGCCGATGAACGGATCCTTCCGGCCGAAGTGGGCGAGTGTCGTGTCGCCTCTGCCGAACGTGGCTTATCGGTGCGACGCCGAGCCGACGCGCACGGTTTTGGCGCGCATGATGCAGGAACGGGAATGGGATGGGATCGTCATGGACGGTCTTTCGGCCGGATGGGCTTTGCCGGTCATTGAGAGCCGGTTCAATCGCACGCCGACCCGGCCGCGAGTGGTCTATGTGTCGCATAATCACGAAACCACGACACGCGCGCGCGTAGCCGGAAATTATCGAGGTAGTTCGATGATGCGATTCTTGTTGCGTCGGGATGCCGAAAAAACCCGACGTCTGGAACGACGGATGATCGCGGCCGCCGACTTGGTTACCGCGATAACGCCCGAGGACGCCACTTTGTTCACGCAGGAGGGGGCCCGATGTCCCGTAGGCGTTCTGTCGCCGGGCTACGCGGGACGGCGCGTTGCCCGGCGAATCATCACCACCGATACTCCTCGGCGAGTGGTCATGGCCGGCAGTTTTTCCTGGCTGGCCAAGCAGATGAATTTAGAAGAGTTCGTGGCGAAAGCAGATCCCGCGTTCGCGGCCGCCGGAATCGAACTAAAGGTCATCGGCGACGGTCCCGCGGATTTCTTTCAGCGCATCAGCCGTGGTCTCCGCGCCACCAAGATCGTCGGCCGCGTGCCGGCCGTGGAACCGTTTTTCGCCACGTCGCGGATCGCGGTCGTCCCGGAACGATCCGGCGGCGGTTTTAAGTTGAAGGTCTTGGACTATGTGTTCAATCGCGTGCCGATCGCGGCACTGGACGGTACCGTCTCGGGCACGCCGCTATGCGCGCCGGACTCGCTGCTCAGTTTCGCGGACATGGATGGGCTGGTCCGCGGGATCGTCGATCGCATCGACGATTTGGCGAATCTGAATGGCATTCAGGATCGCGCGTATGAGGCATGTGCCGATCGCTTCGATTGGCGCCAGCGTGGCCGAGCGCTGTTGACATGGATGAATGCCGCATGAGGGAATCCGCGATCGGTCCCGGGCCGCCCGGTGCTGGCGACCATGCTCTGGTGGTTTTGTTCTTGCTCGGCATTTATCTTGGCGTCGCAGCGCGCTTGCCGGGAAACATTCCGGTGCCGGCCGTCGTCGCAGGCATGGCAGGGCTTATATTGCTGGTCAAGCACGCGCGGCGAATAACGACGCGCCATATCGTTGCCGTGGTCGCCGTCGTGACGGTCTATACGGCGTCCGTCCTGTCGGCGCCGGATTACCGGCTTCTGGGCGAGCGCTTCAAGGGCCTTGTTCAGATCAGCTATTCGATCGTCATTGCCTATGGGTTCGTCCTCGTTGCCATGGGATACGACCGAACTCGTCTCGGGCGCCTATTTTTCGCATTCTGCGCCATCCTCCTTGTCGGGAGCGCGCTCGAGAATTACCTCCCGCCGGTTCGCGACATCAGCGATGCATTCCGCAGGCGTGCATTCGAATCCGGTGTCTACGTGGCGGATATACGCGATCAGCTGTTTTACGGTCGAATTCGTCCCAAGCTGTTCACGTCCGAACCCTCGGCCTTGGCCTTTGCCTACACGTTGTTCGCGTTCGCTTGGTACATGCTTTCGCGTTGGCGACTAAAGGTGGCGGGGTATGTGTCGCTGCTGGTGGCCGGATATTTTTTCATGCGAAGCCCCACTTTGTTTCTGGGGGTGCTTCTTATTCCACTGTACGAAATTATGGTCGCCGCCCGTGCCGGGCCGACAAACCCAAATCGTGCATCGGTAGGCCGAATCGTCGTCGCGTTCGGGTTAGGCATCATGCTTATTATTGCCGCCGGTCTTTTCGGTGCCGAACTGTTCAAAGAACGCATCGATTCTATTCTCAGTGGTCACGATTTGAGTTTCTTCGGACGGATGGTGGCGCCGATCCTCACGGCCGTCGCGGTTATCGGCGAGCATCCATTGACCGGGGCCGGCTTGGCGGGATGGGAATTCATCGACGGAACCGTTCGGCAGATCTATTCGAGTGCGCCCGGGTTGGCGAGCGAATTCCGATTCGACAGCGCCGCGCATGCATTGACGAACTACTTTTGGCTTCACTGGATCTTTCTCGGGGTATTTTGGGGATGTGCCGTGATCGCCGCGCTGTCCTGGTTCTTGCACGTTCTAGGGGCACCCAGCATCGCATTCTGTTGGGGCGTTTGGATCGTTTTCGGGCAGGCATCCGGCGGATACGTCGATCCGCGAACCTGGATCGTACTGTTTCTCGCATGCGCCGCCTCGGTGCTTCACGAACGACCGGCGTTCGTGCCTTTTGCGGTAAACCGGCCGCGCCGTTCGATATCGGATGCACGGTTCACAGCCGTGGGTTCGACTTAGAAGGACAAAAAATGAAGGTGGTTCATCTCAGTACGACCGATGTCCAGGGCGGTGCCGCGCGCGGCGCTTATTGGTTGCATCGCGCTCTGGCGGATGGTGGCGTCGATTCGCAGATGTTGGTCGGCCGCAAGTACAGCGACGACGATTCCGTTCATTCATTGAGCGGGTTTTTGGCACCGATGCGGGAACGCGTAAGGAATGCGCTCGATCACCTGCCGCTTCGCACGTATCAAAAAACGGAAGAGGCCTTTTGGACCGTTGGTTGGCTGCCGCGCCGTGTCAAAAATGCCGTCGCGGCACTGAAGCCAGATCTCGTCCACCTTCATTGGACGGGTGGCGGGTTCATGCCCATCGATGCGCTCGCGACCCTGCCTTATCCGCTGGTTTGGACGCTTCGCGACATGTGGGCATTTACCGGCGGCTGCCATTACACCGCCGGCTGCGATCGCTACGAAGTCGGGTGCGGTCAATGCCCGCAATTGCGGTCACTCCAAGAGGACGATCTCAGCCGCGTCGTCTGGAGGCGCAAGCATGATGCCTGGGATCGGCTTGATTTATGGCTGGTACCGATCAGCAATTGGCTCGCCGAATGTGCCAAGCGCAGCCTGTTGTTCAATAAAATGCCGATCAAGGTCATTCCGAACGGAGTCGACAGTCGGCGATTCAGGCCCGTTTCCCGCGCCAGGGCGCGGGCGGCGTGGGGCCTCGACCCGAACAAGCGCTGCATCCTTTTCGGCGCCTTGGGCGCGGTCCAGGACGATCGCAAGGGGTTTCCACAGTTGATCGAAGCCATGCATGAACTCGCCCATTCGCCGGTCGCGGAATCGACCGAACTGATCGTCTTCGGCGATCTTGAACCCGAAGCCAGCCCCGCAATTTCGTTGCCGGTCAGGTTTCTTGGCCGGATCGACAACGACGAGCATTTGGCGATGCTGTACGCCGCCGCCGACGTCATGGTGGTGCCCTCCCTTCAAGAAGCCTTCGGCAAGACGTTGATCGAAGCAATGGCATGCGGAACGCCGGTCGTCGCTTTCGCCGGCGGCGGTCCGTCCGACATCGTGGTTCATCGCGAAACGGGCTATCTGGCCGAATCGGGCGACCCCGTCGATCTTGCCCGTGGCATCGTCTGGTGTCTCGAGGACCCGGATAGGACGAAAAAATTAGGGGAACGATCCCGGTCTCGGATCGAAGAATCATTCGATATCAACGTTGTGGCCGACAAGTACCGGAGCATGTATTTCAACATCCTGGCGAGGGCCCCATGAGCCCCATCGGCCGACGTGACCTACTGACCGGTGCGACCGCCGTGGGATTGCTCGGTGCCGCCGGTACGGCCGTGGGATCGCCACGGCCCAAGGCGCCCGACCGCATCCTGTCGGCGCGCGACTTCGGCGCCGTCGGCGACGGCGTCACCGACGATACTGCCGCGTTGCAAAAGGCGTTCGAGGCAACCCTAACACCGAAAATTGCGACCATGGTTATTATCCCGCCGGGTCTTTATCGCGTGACGAAAACCATTCGCGTCGTTACCAAGCGCCCGCTTGGGGGGAACATAACCCATCGCACGGGAATCCTGGCGCACGGGGCTAGGCTCGTATCGGTGATCGACAATGGTTCACCGGTCATTGAAATCGAAAGCCAGGCGACGCTTCGTTTTTACTTGATCGAAGGCCTTCAGATAAACGGGTCCGGGAAGGACGGACATGGCCTTCTGATCACCTGCCAAAAGCGAGGTACATATTTCTACAATTTCTGCCTGCGCGACGTGGTCGTGGAAGGATGCGGCGGCGATGGTTGCCGGCTGATTGGGAACGTGTTTGAGGGACAGATCATCAACGGATATTTCCGGGAAAATAAGGGATGCGGCGCCACGTTCGGGCACGGCAAGGAAAACACCGTGCTGTCCGCCGTGCATGTGTTTGGCTGCGTCTTCGGCGCCAATGGTGTTCATGGGGTGGCGATGATCGACGGTGCGCAGGATGTCGGATTCTACGGCTGTTATTTCCTGCTCAATCAACGGTACGGCCTCTCGGCGGCTACCGGGTGCACTCTTCTTTCTCATTGCGGATTCGAAAACAATCACATGCGCGCCAAGGACTTCGATCATGGGGACGCAGGACTGCGGCTGATGGTCGGCGGTACGCTAATCGGATGCACGGCATACTCGATCCAAAATCAAACGCTCCTCATCCGCGCGTTCGTGACCAACCGGCTGGTCATGATCGGCTGCACGGCGTCCGGTGGCGGTGCTGCCAAGCGGGCGCGTCTCGGTGTCGTGCAGGGGAAGGGTGGAGCCGGCGTTTCCGTCATCGGATGCCAGGGTGGGATCGAGCGCAAGGGCGGGATCGAGATGGTGGAGTTCGACGGGGAAGAATCGGGATTCCGAATCGGCGGCCGCTGGGACAGCGCAAAGCTCGCGTGGCTGGGCGAGCACTGCCTCTGGGTGGATTCCGCCGGCGTGCTGCGCATCAAGAAGGGTAAACCGAAAGCCGACGATGACGGGAATGCTGTCGGAAATACACGCAACGACCGTAAAACCTAACGTTAGTCGGCCGCCAAGACGCCAAAAATCTCCGTGCCGACGCGATCCCACGAATAGGTATCGACCACATGTTGCAGGCCGGTCGCGCCCATGGCGGCAAGGCGGTTGGAGTCCGACATCGCGTCAACGATGGCGTCGGCAATCGCCTGCGGCGTCGCTTTGTCGACAAGAAATCCGTGCCGTCCGTCTTGCGTGATTTCCGGCAAGCCGTTCCTGGCTAGGCCGAGCACCGGGGTCCGGGACACCAGGGCTTCCAGGTACACCTGTCCCCATGGATCGTTGAGCATCGGCTGAACCAGCAACGATGCATCGCGAAGCAGGCGCTCCAGTTCAGGCCAAGTCACGAATGGCCGAAAATCGATGTTGGGCATACCGCGGAATAGCGATGGCTCGGCCGCGCCGCCGACGATCGTCAGCGAAAGCCGAGGAAAGCGCCGGACGGCGATGCAGAAGGCATCGATCAGCAAATTGCCGCCCTTCTCGGCAAAATAATGTTTGGCGATGAAAAGAAGACGACCGGCATTGTAATCCTTCGGGCCGTGGTAGGGGTGAATGCTGCCCCGGCCCGATCCGACGACGGTGACCCGGCCCGAATTGACCCCGTAATGGGCGATCAGATCGTCTCGCACGAATTTCCCGAATGTGAAGATGTGACGGCAACGGTGGTAGGCCAGCCGTTCGATTTCGTCGAAGGTGCTGGCCGTCGATTCGCTGACAATGCCGGGTCGATAAGCATGCGACAGATGCCAAGTATGATCGCAGAAAAGATAGTGCTCGGCACCGTCGGAATCCTGGCTTATGGGTAGATCGAATGTGCCGGTGTGCAGCACCTTGTCGATTCCCAAGCGGGCTGTGTCGTTGGCTACTTTACGCGCCCGCATGGCGCGCATCGCGGCGCCGCGCGAAACGATTTCTCCGGTCGAGAATCCACGTCGGTAACGGAGGAGATGCAGGGCCGCGCAAGCGGCGTGCGCGACGTGATTCATCGAGGTATCGATGCCGACGGCACGTAATCCGCGGCGCTCCAATGCTTCGGCAATATTAGCGGGGGCCCCTGACCATGTTGATTTGTTCAACGGCGGGCCGAAGGCGTTAGATATTGCGAACAAGCCTGTTTTCATGACCATCGCGACAATATGCTTCGCCCTCGTCGAGAGTTGAGTTGGCCCGGCCCCGTGCCGGCCCGGGCGGGCGCCACGCATCGGCCATCGTTCTTAGACGCTTTTCCAGTACGACATTCAACTTCGCCACGTCGAAGTTCTCGCTGATTCGGGCGCGTGCGTTGCAGCGGATGGCGGGCCAATCCCCGCGCGATTCCGTGAGTCGTTTCAGTGCGGATGCCAGTTCCCCGACGCTGCCTTCGGTGGTCAGAATTCCCGAATAGTCGTCCTCCACCAGTTCCGGGATGCCGCTGTGCCGCGAGGCGACGACGATGGTGCCGGTCGCCATTGCCTCCATGATGGTGACCGGAATTCCTTCTTCGTCGCCGTCGGCGGTCGCGACGCTGGGTGCCAGCAGAATATCGTTCGTTTCCATGGCGTTGGCGACGGCGATTCGATCTTGCCAGCCGCGAAAGTCGACGCTTGAGGAAATTCCAAGGGTATCCGCCAATTGCTCCAAATGATGCCGCAACGGACCGTCGCCGATTATGGTGTATTGCACGGGAATGCCGCAGCGGATCACCTGGGCGACGGCCTGAAGACCGAAGATAAGTCCTTTTTTCTCGACCATCCGTCCGACGCTCAAGATCCGAAGCGGCGTTCCCATGCCGTCGGTATGCCGCACTCGGAACGGGATCGTTTCCAGCGCAACCCCCATATGATGAATCTCGATCTTGCCGGGCGGGCAGCCGAGGTCCACGAGTCGGCGGCGCCATCGGGCTGAAATCGGCAGGAACAGGTCACCCGTCGAAAACAGGAACCGGTAAACGTCAGGTTTGTTCCGAACGTAGGCGCTAACGTCGACGCCATGAAAAACCGTCGCCACCGGGCCAGAAATGGCGCCGACGTCCCGCAACATGACGGCCAATTGGCCGACAGGGCCGAAATGGCAGTAGATGGCGTCGAATGGCTTCTCATTCACCGTTCGAACCGCCCAGAAAAATAGGTTTCGGATCGAGACGTTTTGACCGTATCGACGTGCGCGGAGGCAGCGAAGCAACACAGGCCCCAGTTTGCCCACATAGCGGACGAGCAGGGCGCCGACGGCCAAAATCTGAGCGAGCTTATTGGTTGCGACATTTCGATACCGTGTCACCTTGGCGAGATCGTATTGCGCAACGTCGGCGTGAACGCGCGATTCCGGCCTGGGTCGATAGGCGAAAATGGTGACGTCGTGGCCACGATCGATAAGGCCTGTGATTTGATTCAAGACGAAGGTTTCGCTCAAGGCGGGAAATTCGTGTGCGAAAACGGCAATGCGAAGACGGTCGTTCATAGCTCGGTTTCCAAATGTTGTTTCACCAGAAATCCGGCGGCGAAGGCCGATTCGCATTCTTTTTTGATCCGATTCCGGATCGAATCCCGGACGGCGCTGCGCGCGTCCAGAAGCCGTGCCAACGCAAAGCAAAGATTGTCGCCGGTGATCGATCCAATGTGCTGAACGAAGCGGCCGAGAGAAAAGCCGCCGAACAACTCGTTGGTTTTGAATTCATAAGCGATCGGCAAAACCGGCACGCCGGCGCACATGGCGAGGATCGCCATATGCATGCGGGTCGCGACGACAACGTCGAATTCGCCGATAAGCTTGAGCATTTCGTAGGGGGAGTGAAACTCGGCGTTTATCCGGACCCGCCCTCGGATCGCCTCCGGCAGGCGTTGCACCACTTCGCCGGCGGTACGCGAATCGTCGGTCCAATATTCGGCTGCGCCCTGACAGGTCGACAGAAAGGTAACGGAAGCGTCCCGTTCCTCGACAAGCCAACGGACTGCGTCGGCGACGGCATCGAGATAATCGTTCATGCCGCCAACGCCGCTTAGTTTGATGTGCGGCCAATCGCGAACGGATACGGCGACGTTAAGCGGCCGGCCCGGTACCGGACTGGCAGAAGCGGCCGATTCAACCAGGGCGAAGGCTGAATCGGCGCATTCGGCGACTCGATCCAAGCCGATTCCAAGCGCCTCCAAATGCTGGCGCGATTGCTTGTCACGCACCAGGATCAGGCGCGCCCGCCGCAGGACGAATTTCAGCAGACGGTCGCGGGAGGAATGGAACGGTCCGAGGCTCTGGGTGAACAGCGCGAACGGGCGCCGCATTGCCCACGCGGCCAGAAGGTCGAGGATTTTCGGGAATGTTCGGTAATGCGGCACAAGATAAGTCCCGCCTGCCGCAAGGATAAGGTCGGCCGTTGCGAATTCGTCCATCGATGCCCGTAGGGTTTGCGGCAACATTTTTCCCAGCGCGGTCTTGAGAGGTGAACGCCACGCAGCAGCGATGAGAAGGAAGAGCATAACGCCGGGCTTGAACCACCGCCTGCCCGTCCACCGCATGATCTGTTCGTATAGGATTGGTCGAAATTCGATGCCGCGATAATAACGGCCGGCCGCGGAAGCCTGTTGATCGTACGCCACCACGTCTATCGTCTGGCCGAACGCGCGGCGCAGAATACCGATCGTGCCTGAAAGAATGGCAGCGTCACCCGTATTAAGAACGGCGGTATTTGCGATGATGATTTTCATGCCTTCGCTTCCCGTCGGAGGAATATCGCCGAGGTTCGGAGGCCATGACTGAGTATTCGGCGGCTATGAGGAACAACACCGTACACGGCAAGAGAGATCGCGGCGGCCATTGCCGATAAAACAACGACAGCCGACGGCGCCGACAGAGCATCGAATCCATCGATTGCACTGATGGTGACGACGACACATGCGGTCGCGGCGGCGGCGACGATGGGCATTACCAGAACGCCGCAGAGATCGCGCATGCCGACCGGACCTTGCCGCGCCACCAGCCAGAACAGGACCGGGGCTCGAATCACGCCGCTCAGTCCCAGGGCGGCGGCAACGCCGACGGCACCGAACGGCAAGCCGCAAAGAATGGCGATAACCGTCATGACCGCGTTGACAATGCCGGCACGGAACATCTCCGGTGTCCGGTCCTGGCTCATGTACAGCCAGCTCAACGTATAGGTCACGGTCATATACAGCATGCCGATTCCAAGCCACGCCAAGATCGGCCCCGCCGCCGTCCATTGCGGGCCGAGCACGAAAAGTACAATGGGATCGGCGGCCGTCATGACCAGCCCGCCAACCGGCGCGATCACCATTGCCAACCGTTCGGCCGTGGCGAGGTATGCGTTCCGGTACCGGACCGGTTCCGACGCCAATCTGGACAGGGCCGAGATTCCAACCGCGGAAAGCGGTGTCGTCATGTTGAGCATCGGCATCAAGATGAGTTTCTGCGCGCGCTCGAAGAAGCCGAGCGCGGTGGCGCCCCACAGCCAGCCGATCAGAATCTTGTCGAGCGACCCAGCGAGATGCCCAACCGTCATTGCCGCGGTGGCATTGCCGCCGAACGCAATCAATCCTTTGACATCGGCCATGCGTCCGGGTTTCGACGGTCGCCATTCGCAGGCCGTCCAAGCCCCGATCGCGATGGCGGCGGCCCAAACCACCCGTTGGATCGCCAGTGCCCAATATCCGGCGCCCAAAAATGCCGCCGCGACAGCAGCGGTCAACGCCACGATCTCCGCGAAAACTTGCACCCAAACCACGGCGAGAAACGCCATTTGGCGGCGGAGCAGGGCCAAATGCTGCGCGGCGATCCCAGTAAAAAGGAACGCGACGGCGACCACTGGCGTGATCCCGAGTAGCGCCGGTTCGTCGTACAGCCATGCCAGTAGCGGTGCCGAAAGCGCTGCCACCGCCGCGACCGCAAGCCCGAGCGCCGCATTCAGCCAAAAGAGCGTGCTGACTTGCTGGTCGGAAATATCATCGCGCTGAACGGTAGCGGTCGAAAGCCCAAAATCCTTGAAAATCTCGAGCACCGCCAGGAATGCGGCTACCATCGCGAAGAGGCCGAAATCCGAGGGCGCCAAAAGACGTGCCAGCAGAACGATGGCGACGGCCTGTACGGCAACCTTGACGGCTTGGGCGGCCAGCGTGACGACGCCGCCGCGAATGGCGCGTTGCGTGAGTCCGTTCCGCAACCCATCGACGCCGAGGTAACGCGAACGTTCTTCGGCGCCCTTTGTCTCGTCAGGCTTGTGATGCGATGGGCGCATTGGCTACACGCTCGCGAAACCACGCATACGTGCGCCGGATCCCGTCGTTCAGGGAGATTCGCGAACGCCACCCCAATCCGTGGAGCCGGGTTACGTCGAGCAGCTTCTGAGGCGTTCCATCCGGTTTGGTCGTATCGAATGCAAAGCGTCCGCCAAATCCGATCGCTTGTGCGATGATGCCGGAAAGTTCGGCGATCGTTATGTCCCGACCCGTGCCGATATTGATCGGCGATTCGTCGGAGTAATGCCGCATGACATGTACCAATGCATCGGCGCAATCGTCGACATGAAGGAATTCCCGGCGCGGTCGGCCAGTCCCCCAAACCGGGACGGAACCTTGGCCGCTTTCCGCCGCTTCGTGAATCTTGCGCATGAGGGCGGGCATGACATGGCTCGTCGACAGATCGAAGTTGTCGCCGGGACCGTAAAGGTTGGTTGGCATTACGGATATGAAATCGCACCCGTACTGACGGCGGTATGCCTGGCACATCTGAATCCCGGCGATTTTTGCCACTGCATACCACTGATTGGTGGATTCCAATGGACCGGTCATCAACGCATCTTCGGGGATCGGTTGCGGCGCCATGCGCGGATAGACGCAGGACGACCCAAGAAACATCAGCTTTCTCACGCCGGCGCGATAGGCGCCGTGGATGACGTTGGTTTGGATGGCGAGGTTTTCACGAATGAATTCCGCCGCGCGGGTGTGATTGGCGAGAATGCCGCCGACCTTGGCGGCCGCCACGAACACGGCGTATGGGCGGTTCGCGGCGATCCAGTCCTCGGTCTCGTCTTGGCGCCGAAGATCGATGTTGTCGCGCGAGGCGATGATGACGTCACAGTCCTCTGTCTGAAGACGCCGCACCAGCGCCGAGCCGACCATCCCACGATGCCCGGCCACCCACACCCGTTTGCCACGAAGTTCGAAGATCGGACCCGACATTGGTTGTCCCTCGTTCGTCGAAACCTTGAAACTCCCGCCGGTCAGCCTCGACCATCTCGGCGACCAGAGCCTGGAAATCCGTTTTATGACGCCATTTCATGCGAGTACGTGCTTTCGTCGCGTCGCCGTGTAAAAGATCGACCTCGGTCGGCCTGAAATAACGAGGATCGATGGCGATGAGAGTCTGGCCTGTGCGCGTGCATCGGCCGATTTCCTCCACGCCGCTGCCCGCCCAATCGATCGGGCGGCCGATCGCTTTGAATGCCAGTTCCGCGAACTCGCGAACCGTGTGGGTTTCGCCTGTCGCCAGGACGTAATCGTCCGGCGTCTCTTGTTGCAGCATCAACCACATGCCTTCGACGTAGTCCCGGGCGTGGCCCCAGTCGCGCTTCGCGTCCAAATTTCCGAGGTATAGGCGGTCGGTCCGGCCAGCCTCGATGGCGGCAACGCCGCGCGTGATTTTTCGGGTCACGAACGTCTCGCCGCGGATCGGACTTTCATGATTGAAGAGAATACCGTTCGATGCGTGGAGCCCGTAGGCCTCGCGATAGTTGCGTGTGATCCAGTAGGCATAAAGTTTGGCGACACCGTACGGGCTGCGCGGTTGCAGCGGCGTATTTTCGTTCTGCGGACATTCCGTCGCGTTTCCGAATAGCTCGGACGTGGAGGCTTGGTAGAAGCGCGCTTTCTTTCCAAGATCGAGAATCCGAATAGCCTCGAGCAGGCGAAGCGTGCCGAGCGCGTCGGCGTTGCCGGTGTATTCGGGCGTTTCGAAGCTCACCTGCACATGGCTTTGCGCCGCGAGGTTGTAGATCTCGTCCGGCTGAACGCTTTGGATCAGGCGGATAAGGTTGGTCGCATCCGTCAGATCGCCGTAATGCAGAAAGAACCGCCTGCCGATATCGTGCGGCCCTTGATAGAGATGTTCCACTCGCCCCGTATTGAACGAGGATGACCGGCGCTTCACGCCGTGGACGGCATAGCCGCGCTGAAGCAGGAAGGCGGACAGGTAAGCGCCGTCCTGCCCGGTCGCGCCGGTGATAAGGGCGGTTTTTTGTTTTGCCATTTTTTGCATGTTCCTTTGCCGTCGC